>NZ_JBJTER010000156.1:0-4750 GCF_046093005.1 Aestuariivirga sp. | reverse complement strand
AGATGGTGGAGAGCTGGTTCTGTTCGGCAATATGGGCCACGCGGCTTTGGGTAAGCTGCATCAGCAGCGTTCCGCCCATCATCAGCAGGAACAATACGATGAGCGAGGTGATGAGCAGGCGCAGGCGGCGCTCGGAAATGGCAAGGCGGAAGCGTTGTGGCCAGGGAGAGGGGAGTTTCAGAACCCGCTCCTTGACGAACAGTTCGCCGATATGCGTCTTGCCCAATTGCTTCCCCCGATACCCCGCCATCCCCGCGGAGAACTTCGCCGAAGACCCAATGACGCCACCGACCGAATCACCGGCTATTGATTCGAAAAGCAGGTGATTTGTCCAGATGTATTGCGGCTCAGGCGAAGCGCCCGGGGCGGAAAGGCGCGCGATCGACATTGCTGTTGCGGCCGGTCATCATTTCGGCGAGCAGGCGGCCCGTCGTGGGCCCCCAGGTCAGCCCCATGTGGCCGTGGCCGAAACCATACCAGACATTCGCCGCGGTCGCCGAAGGGCCGATCACGGGAAGCGAATCCGGCGTTCCGGGCCGCCGCCCCATCCAGCGCGTGGCATCGGGGCCAGGCGCGCGCAGGGCCGGCAGGACCCGCTTGAAATGAGTCCACAGCGCATCGGCGCGCTTGTAGTTGGGCGGCGCATCGAGACCCGCGAATTCATCCGTTCCGGCCAGCCGCAGCCCCATCTCCATCGGCGTCGCGACGCCGGGGGTGCGCGCATAGGTGATCGAGCGCGACAGCGCGACGCCCGGATCGGGCAGTACGATGTGATAGCCGCGCTCGGCCTCCAGCGGAAAATCCTCGCCCAGCTGGCGCGCGAGGAGATGGGAGTAGGCGCCAGCACAGATCACCAGCGTCTCGACCTTGTGAAGACCTCTCTCCCTGAGCGCGACATGGCTGACGCGTGAGCCTTCGCGGGCGAGCGACAGCACGTCATCAGCCATGATGGTTCCGCCATTCCGCACCACCTGGGCGGCGATCGCCTTCACCACGCGTTCCGGGTTGGTCACGAAATACCAGCCGCCGTGAAAGGCGGCGCAATGCACGTTGTCCCCGAGCGCGGGTTCGAGTTCGCGCGCCTCGCCGCCCGAGAGCCGCGGGGTGGCGAAGCCAAGGGCGTTCTTGGTGGCGCGCTCCGCCGCCTCGGCCTGGTATTGCGCCTCGTTGTCATAGACCCGCAGCGTATCCTGATAGCGGATCAGGCCGCCGGCGCCTGCCGGCTTGAGAAGCGTTTCAAAGTCGCTCACCACCCGCAGCGCCAGATCGGCGCGCGCCGCGGTGATCGCCCTTACCCGGTCAGGAAGCGAATTGCGGCCCAGCGCCATCAGCCAGGGCATAACCCTGGGGAGATAGGACCATCTGATGGTGAGCGGGCCAAGCGGGTCCATCAGCCAGCCCGGAATCTTGAGCAGCATGCGGCTATGCACGGCGGGGACGACCTCGGCGAATGCAAGGCCGCCGGCATTGCCGAAGGAGCAGCCTTCGCCCGGCGGCAGCCGGTCGATGACGGTGACCCGGTAGCCTTCACACTGCAGAAAGGCGGCCGCCGCGACGCCAACAATGCCGGCGCCGATGACCGTGGCGGATGGTTCCGTCATGGGGCGGTTCCGAACGCCTTGAAGCAGTTCACGCAATGCTCCTCGAAAGCTGCCACCAGCCGTGTCTTGCGCATCTGCTTCAGCGCCGCAAGGGCGATGACGCCCGCTTCGACCTCTCCGGCGATTGGCCGCACCGCCAGTTCCTCGCCGGCATAGGAATGATCGCCACGAGGCCTGGTGATGAGGATCGAATAGCCCAGTCCCTGGCCCACCAGCCCGCGCACCACCTCGAGCGAGGGCGAGGAAAAGGCGACATGCGGGGTGATGCCGGCGCTCTCCAGGATGCGGGTGAAGTAGGTGCGGCTGGGGGCGATATCGAGCAGCACGAAGGGCTCTTCCCTCAAGGCGGCAAGCGGCACGCTGGTGAGCCGGGTGAGGCGGTGCCTGGCCGGCAGCAGCACATGCGGCGCGAAACTGGCGAGCGGCGTCACCAAGAACTCGTCTGTCATGTCGACGGCATAGAGCAGGGCCACGTCATAGAGCCCGCGGCGCAGGCCGTCGAAGAGTTCGTCCTGGGTGCCTTCCGCCATGCGGAAGGAGACCCCGGGATGCTGGCTCGCAAAGCCCTTGATGACCGGCGGCACAAAGGCGGGCGCGATGGTGGTGAAGCTGGCGAGTGACAGCTGGCCCTCGACCAGGCTTCCGGCCTCGGCCATGCCGCGCTGGAAGTCCTCGGCATGGGTAAGGAGATTGCGCGCCTCCGCCAGGAACCTGAAACCGGCGGGCGAGGGGCTCACCCCCTGGGCATGATGGCGGATGAACAGTTGCAGGCCCATCTGCTCCTCGAGCTTGGCGAGCGCCGCCGAAAGCGTGGGTTGCGCCACGCCGAGCCTGGCGGAGGCGGCGGCGACCGAGCCGTGGTCCCAGATGGCCACCGCATATTCGATTTGCCGGAGCGTGTAGCGTAGCATCGTAAAAAACTATCCAATACTGAAATATAATCTATTTTTCCGAAGCAGGGGGCACGTGTCAAGCTCTTCCTGTCTGAACGGAGGGAACCGACAGATGAATGCGATGGGCAAGCCGCCGGTGGCCGCGGAGCACTTCATCGCCGCCATGGGCCTTGCGGCAACCGGCGTGTCGGTGGTGACCACCGATGGCCCGCAGGGCCGCTTCGGCCTGACCGTGAGCGCCGTATCCTCCGTGTCCGCCGATCCGCCGCTGATCCTGGTCTGCATCAACCGCCGCAGCCCCGCGGCAGCCGCGGTCGATGCCAATGGCCTGTTCGCGGTCAGCATTCTGGGCGCCGGGCACCGCGCCTATGCCGAAACCTTTTCCGGGCGTCCACGCGAAGGCCGCCCGTTCGATTTCTCTCATCACGCCTGGCGCGACGGCGACACCGGCCTGCCGCTCGTCGAGGACGCCACCGCCGCCTTCGAATGTGAAATCCACCAGCATCTCGATGCCGGAACTCACCGCATCTTCATCGGCCGGGTGGTGGCCGCGCACCGCGGCTCCGCCGAACCGCTCGTTTACTGCAACCGCGCCTTCCGGCGCATCGTCCATCTCACGAAGGAAACCGAACCATGATCAGAACCGGCGAACAATACCGCGAGTCGATCCGCGACGGGCGCGAAGTGTGGATCAACGGCGAACGCGTGAAGGACGTGACCCGGCATCCGCAGTTCAAGCCGCTCGTTGATATCCGCGCCCGCATCTACGACATGCAGCACGAGGCGGCGACCCGCGAGGTGATGACCTTCGAGGAGAATGGCGAACGTTTTCCGATCGGCCTCCGCCTGCCCTTCGAGAAGAAGGACTGGGAGGACAAACGCCGCGCCGTGGACACGGTGATGCATGACATCGGCGGCGTCGTCACAAGGGTGGGCGACGAGACCATTGGCGAGATGTGGTCCCTTTGGGACGGCAAGGAGATCCTCAACGAGATCGATCCGCGCTTCGCGCAGAACATCGAGCGTCACATCCACCTCGCGATCAAGAACGATCCGTTCCACGTCTCGGCCAACACCGATCCCAAGGGCGACCGCTCCAAGCGGCCGCAGGACCAGGACCCTGACATGCTGGCGCATGTCGTGAAGGAAACCGATGCCGGCATCATCATCCGCGGCGCCAAGTATGAAACCGCCGCCGCCTATTCCAACCAGGCCTTCCTCAAGCCCACCATCGCCAACTGGGGCGACGCCAAGCTTTCCGAATATGCGCTGGGTTGCATCGTCAGAATGAACGCGCCAGGCGTCAAGCACATCTGCCGCACCGGCTTCACCGGCCGCGCCCCCGCCCGCGACTATCCGCTGTCGAACAAGTTCGACGAAGTCGACACGCTGATGATTCTCGACAATGTGCTGATCCCGTGGGAGGACGTGCTGTTCTACCAGCACACCAGGGCCGCCGCCTTCATCCGCCAGACGCTGCACCGCTACTCCGCTTTCCCCTTCGTGCAGCGCACCCTCTCCTACGCCGATCTGATGATTGGTGCTGCCCTGTGGAACGCCCGCCAGACCGGCCTCGACAAGCAGCAGGCGGTGCAGGAGAAGCTTTCCGAGCTCGCCGTGTGGCGCGAGGGCATCAATGCCCATCTGACCGCCGCCATCGCGACCGGCGAAAGAAGCCCCAACGGCCTGCTGATGCCGAACCAGTCCCTGCTGTTCACCGGGCGCTGCCACGCGCTCAACAACCTGCCGCGCATGATGCACATCGCCCGCGAATTGTGCGGCGGGCAGATCTGCGTGACGCCGGATTCGGCGGCCTTCGATCACCCCGAGACGCGGCCGTGGATGGAGAAGTACTATTCCGTCAATGATGAGTGGCAGGCCGATGACCGGCGCAAGCTGCTGGCGCTGGCGCGCGACCTGCTGAACTCGGATTATGCCGGCCACCGGCTCACCTTCCAGCTGTTCGCACAGTCGCCGCCTTTCGCGCAATCGGCGGCCGTGTACCGCAACTTCGACTGGAACCAGACGCTGAAGTTTGCTCAAAAGGCCGGCGGACTCTCCGACAATGTCTGGGGTGTGACAAAGCAGGCGGCCGAATAGCCAGCCGCCGGCAGCGAAAGGAGCCAGCCCGATGACCGCGCATAAACGCATCCGCCCCTTCAACACCAGGCAGACCTATCCGGAACAGAAGCTCGATAACGACCTGTGCCAGGCGGTGGTGGCGAAAGGCACCATGGTGTTCCTGCGCGGCCAGGT
>NZ_JBJTER010000155.1:0-1980 GCF_046093005.1 Aestuariivirga sp. | reverse complement strand
CTGAACAAGTTCGTCGACACGCTGCGCAAGCAGTAAGCTTGGCTCGGAGGCTCGCCGCCAGTGGCGGGCCTCCGTTTCATTTCAGGCAACATGCCAAGCATCACAAGCCCAGAAGCACTGCTGTCCGCCTATGAGGCGGATGTGGCGCTGAAGCGCCGGCGCTTCATGTTCGCCGCCGCCGGGCTTGCGATTGTCATATTTGTCGCCGGCTGGATGGCGGAAGTCGATCTCGGGCTGTTTTTCGGCAACATCGGCAAGTTCTTCAATTATATCACGCGAATTTTCTTTCTCGACTCCGGCCCCTACGCCGGACAGCTTGTGCTCTATGACATTCCCGGCTGGTTCTGGGGTCTCGGCAAATGGCTGAAGCTGCTCGCCGACACGCTGCTCATCGCCTATGTGGCCACCGTACTGGGCGCTGCGTTCGGTTTCTTCCTGAGTTTCCTTGCAGCCGGCAATCTGGGCGTTTCACCGGCGGTGGTGTTCATCGTTCGCAGATTTCTCGAGTTCTGCCGCACCGTGCCCGAGCTGGTCTTCGCGCTCATCTTTGTCCTGGCCTTCGGGCTTGGCCCGGTGGCGGGCGTCCTCGCCATCGTGGTTCACACCACCGGCGCGCTTGGCAAGCTGTTCTACGAAGTTCTGGAGAATATCGACCAGAAGCCGGTGGAAGGCCTGGTGGCCAGCGGCGCATCATGGATCAAGACCATGCGGTTCGGCGCGCTGCCGCAGGTGCTGGCAGGCTTCGCGAGCTATGCGTTGCTGCGCTTCGAAATCAATGTGCGCGGCGCCTCGATCATGGGTTTCGTCGGCGCCGGCGGCATCGGCCAGGACCTGATGGAGGCGATCCGCAAGTTCTACTACCCCGACGTTTCGGCCATCCTGCTTCTGATTATCGTCACCGTGGCGCTGATCGACCTCGTGACCGAGCGCATCCGCCACCGTTTCATCCAGCAAGTTTCATGAGCAGCACCGACGAAGAAAGCTACCGCACCCTCGAAGAAGCGGCGCTGCGCGTTCGCTATCACCGGAGTTTCGCATCGGGCGGACCCTGGCCCTGGGCGATGAGCCTGGCGGCGCTGGCCCTGCTCATCTTCGGGCTCTGGTATCTCGGCTTTTCGCCAGCCAAGATTCTGCTTGGCCTCGGAAGCCTGGGCAATTTCGTTGTTCTGATGTTTCCGCCGGATTGGGGCGATAATGCCAGCCTGTCGCGCTATATGCGCGCGCTTGGCGAAACCGTGGCCATCGCGCTGCTCGGCACCATGCTGGCGGCGGTCATCGCCCTGCCGTTGAGCTTCATCGCGGCGCGCAATACCACCGTCTCGAGAATCCTGCGGTTCTTTGCTAGGCGGAGCTTCGACACGCTGCGCGGCATTGACACGCTGGTCTGGGCGCTGATCTGGGTGAATGTGGTGGGGCTGGGGCCCTTCGCGGGCGTGCTCGCCATCGCGTCTTCCGACATCGGCTCCTTCGGGAAGCTGTTTTCGGAAGCCATTGAGGGCTCGGACCGCAAGCCGGTCGAGGGCATTCTTGCCGCGGGCGGCTCGCGCCTGCATGCCATCCGGTTCGGCATTCTTCCGCAGGTGGCGCCGGTGCTGATCGGCCAATATCTCTACTATTTTGAATCGAATACGCGGTCCGCCACCATCATCGGCATCGTGGGGGCGGGCGGCATCGGCCTGCAGCTCTCCGAGCAGATCCGCACCCTGGAGTGGCAGACGGTGTGCTTCATCATCATCATGATCCTGATCACCGTGTCGGTGATCGACCTCATCTCGTCACGGCTGCGGACGGCGATCATCGGCAGGTCAGGCCCGGCGGTCTAGTGTCCTGAACCAGAAGTCCGGGCGATCAATTCGTGGTCTCATGAACTGGGGTTTTGGACAGAACCTCGCGATTGAGGCTAGGATTTGGTCTGCTGATTTGATCCAGCTGAACGGCCTTGGTTTCGCGTTGCGGGCGTTGATGAAGGCTGCGATGTCC
>NZ_JBJTER010000154.1:0-12897 GCF_046093005.1 Aestuariivirga sp. | reverse complement strand
AAGGGCGGCATTTCCTTCGCCGAATACAGGAAGCGCCAGAACCAGCACCGCGAGGCGGAGATCGCTGCTCTGCTGGATGTGCCGGTGTTCATTGGCAAAGCCCGTGAAATCTACCAGTATGACAGCTTCGTGTGCGACTCCGGGGGCTCGCTGTGCGAGGTGGTGAACCCGTCGAACCCGCTCGACCCGGTGCTCTCCTGCCTCGCCGAAAACTCCCTGCTCCTCTACATCGAGGGCACGCCCGAACACACCCGCATGCTGGTCGAGCGTTTCCGCAAGGCCCCGAAGCCCATGTATTACCAGCCGCAGTTCCTTGACGCCAAATGGGCGGAATACAAGGCGCTGAACGCCATCACGCGTGACGAGGACGTGGACCCGGACGGTTTCGCGGTCTGGGGCTTTGAACAGCTTCTTCACCATCGCATCCCGCTCTACCAGGCGATTGCCGGTAATTTCGGCTACAAGGTCCGAATGCGCGACGTGCCCTCCGTTCAATCGGAGGCGGATTTCACCGCCCTCGTCGCCGCAGCCATCGATCAGCAGTCTTAAATCCCATGCCCATCCGCATTCCCAACGATCTTCCCGCCCGCCACACGCTCGAATCCGAGGGCGTGATGGTGATGACCGAAGCCACCGCCGCCAGGCAGGACATCCGTGCCCTGCGCGTCGGGCTGCTCAACCTGATGCCCAACAAGGTCAAGACCGAGACGCAGTTCGCCCGGCTCATCGGCGCGACGCCGCTGCAGGTGGAGCTGACGCTGGTCAAGATCACCAGCCACACGCCCAAGAACACGCCGGCCGAACACATGCTCGCCTTCTACGAAGACTGGGAGGACGTGAAGCACCAGAAGTTCGACGGCTTCATCGTGACGGGCGCTCCCGTTGAGCTTCTCGATTTCGAGGACGTGACCTATTGGGACGAGCTGTCCCGCATCTTCGACTGGACGCAGACCAACACGCATGCGAGCTTCCACATCTGCTGGGGCGCGCAGGCGGCGCTGTGGCATTTCCACAGGGTGCCGAAGCATGCGCTGCCGCAAAAGCGCTTCGGCGTCTACCGCCACCGCAATTTGAAGCCAAGCTCGCCCTACCTGCGCGGCTTCTCGGATGATTTCTCGATTCCGGTCTCGCGCTGGACGGAGAATCATCGCGCCGACATTCCCGCCAGCCGGGGCCTCGAAATCCTCATGGAGTCGGACGAGGCGGGCCTGTGCCTGATCGATGACCGGCCGCACCGCGCGCTCTACATGTTCAACCACATCGAATACGACACCACGTCATTGTCGGACGAATACTGGCGGGACCGCACGGCGGGCAAACCCATCACGCTTCCGGCCAATTACTTCCCGAAGAACGATCCGCAGCTGCCGCCGGAGAACCGCTGGCGCAGCCACGCGCATCTGCTGTTCGGAAACTGGATCAACGAGCTCTACCAGTCGACGCCCTACGAGCTTTCCGCGATCGGCAGATGACGCAAGCCAGGCGTCAGCTTGTTCTCCTGCGCCATGCCAAGGCGGTGACCGGCGGCCCGGACATGACGGATTTCGCGCGGCCACTCGCCGAGCGCGGCCAGAAAGCCGCGGCGCGCATGGGCCGCTATCTGGCCGAGCACCGCCTGGCGCCTGATCTCGTGCTGTGCTCACCGGCCCGCCGCACCCGCGAGACCTGGGCGCTGGCGGCTCCCGCCCTGCCCCCGGCTGAAACCCGCCTCGTGGATGAACTCTACGACTTTGGCGGCGGCGAAAGCCTTCTGGCCGTGATCCGCCGCGACGGCGGCAGCGCGAGGCGCCTCCTGCTCGTCGGCCACAACCCGGCGATCCAGGGGCTCGCACTGATGCTCGCGGGCAGCGGAGAGGCCGCGCTCCGCCGCCAGATGGCGGAGAAATATCCCACGGCGGGGCTCTCCATACTGGATTTCACCAGCGGAGCCTGGGCATCCACGGCGGCGGCAACCGGCACGCTCGCCGGTTTCGTGCGCCCGCGTGACCTCGGCGCGGACTAGAACCGGCTCTTGCGCCAGGCCGCAAAGCGTACCACTTAAGAGCTTGTCGAAAAGGGGTACCCGAAACATCGTCACTCTCGCTGGCATTGCGGACGGCACACGCCTGGTGGCGGGCGGGGTTGCGGATTTCGCCACCGGGCTGGTGAACCCCTCGCTGCGGCTGGGCGTCACCGGCCTGTCGCGCGCCGGCAAGACGGTGTTCATCACCGCGCTGGTCCATGCGCTGCTCAACGGCGGACGCTTTCCCGCATTCGAGGCGCTGAGCGGCGGCCGCATCACCCGCGCCTATCTCGAGCCGCAGCCAGACGACGATCTGCCGCGCTTCGCCTATGAAGAACATGCGCGCGCACTCACCGGCGAAGACCGCCACTGGCCGGAAAGCACCAGCCGCATCAGCCAGCTGCGCCTCGCCGTCGAATATGTTCCGTCCGGCTTCATCTCCCGCAGCCTCGGGCGCGGCAAGCTCAACATCGACATCGTCGATTATCCCGGCGAATGGCTGCTGGACCTGCCGCTGTTGCGCATGAGCTATGGCGAATGGTCCGCCGCCACCGTCGCCGCCAGCCGCGCCGCCCCCCGGCTTGCGCATGCCGCGGAATTCCACGAGATGCTTGCCGCACTCGACCCGGGCGGGGCCGCCGATGAACTGGCGGCAATCCGCGCCGCCGGGGTGTTCACCGCCTATCTCGCCCGCTGCCGGCAGGACGACGTCTCGCTCTCCAGCCTGCCGCCCGGCCGCTTCCTGATGCCGGGAGACTACAAGGGCTCGCCGCTCCTCGCCTTCGCGCCGCTCGACATCGCTCCGGGTACGGAGCTTCGCAAGGGCACGCTCGGCGGCCTGATGGAGCGGCGCTACCGCTCCTATGTCTCGGGCATCGTCAAACCCTTCTTCTTCGGCCATTTCGCCCGGCTCGACCGGCAGATCGTGCTGGTCGACGCGCTCACCGCGCTCAATGCCGGGGCCGCCGCGGTCAGGGATCTGGAACAGGCGCTCACCGGCATTCTCGCCTGTTTCCGCCAGGGCCCGAACGCGCTGCTCGCCAGCCTGTTCGGGCGGCGCATCGACCGGGTGCTATTTGCCGCCACCAAGGCCGACCTGTTGCATCACACGAGCCATGACCGGCTGGAAAACATCCTGAAGCTGATTATCGGCGAAGCCATGACCAGGGCCGAATTCCAGGGCGCTGAGGTTGATGCGGCGGCGCTGGCGGCGATCCGCGCCACGCGCGAGGCAACCGTGCGGCAGAACGGCGAAACGCTCGAATGCATTCTCGGCACGCCGCTGGCCGGCGAGACGGTAGGCGGCACGCATTTCGACGGCGCCACCGAAGCGGCGATCTTCCCCGGCGACCTGCCGAAAGACCCGCGCAAGGCCCTTGACGGCTCGCTCGAGGGGAGCCTCAAATTCGTGCGCTTCCGCCCGCCGCCGCCCAGGGACGGCGGCTGGCCGCATATCCGCCTCGACCGCACCATGGAATTCCTGCTGGGGGACCGCTTCCGATGAACGACCAGCCCCGCACGCCGGCCGCCTTCGTGATCGCGCCCGCTGAGCCCGAAGAAAGCCCACAGCGGCCGCCACGCGCGATCTCCGGCCTGCGCATCGAACCCGAGGCGGACGACGACACGTCCTATGTGACGCCACCCGTGCCACCCAAGGGGCGCCCGCGCTTTGCCTGGGGAGGGCTGTTGATGAGCGCGCTGCTGGCGCTCATCGTGATGTGGGCGGGCCTCGCGGTAACCCGGCTGATCGAGGATTTCTTCGCGCGCGCGCCGCTCTTGGGCTGGCTTGCAACCGGGATCGCGGCCGCCGCCGGGCTGGCCGCTCTGGTCATCATCGCGCGCGAGATCTGGGCGCTGGCCCGGCTCCGGCGCATCGCCCATATCCAGGCCGATGCCGCCCATGCCATCAACACCGGCGACGGCGAGGCGGCAAAGCGCGCCGTTTCCGGCCTCGCGGCGCTTTATGCGCGCCGCGCCGATGCGCAGCTGGGCCTCAAGGAGCTCCGGCAATATGAGGGCGACATTCTCGACGGGCGCCAGCGTGTCAGGCTCGCCGAGCGCTATCTCGTGGGCTGGCGGGATGCCGAGGCGCACCGCATCGTCGCCCATGCCGCAAGGCGGATCACGCTGCTCACCACGGTGGCGCCCACCCCGGCGCTCGATATCCTGCTGGTGGCGGCCCAGAACCTGCGCATGATCCGCGAACTGGCAACACTCTATGGCGGCCGCCCCTCGGCGCTCGCGACGCTCAGGCTGGCCCGCATGGTGGTGAGCCACCTCGCCGTCACGGGCGGCATTGCGCTCTCCGACAACCTGATCCAGCATGTGCTGGGCAAGGGTCTTCTGGGGCGGCTTTCGGCGCGCTTCGGCGAAGGCACGGTGAACGGCATTCTCACGGCGCGCGTTGGGCTGGCGGCCCGTGACGTGTGCCGGCCGGTGCCGCAGGAGCCATCCGCCAAGGAGACGTTGTCCGGGCTGATGAAGGAACTCGTGTCATCCGCGCCGGAGCGTCAGGCGCAATGAGGCCAGGCATCGCGCTTCTTGCCCTCGCCCTGCTCTGCCAGCCCGCGCTGGCCCAGGACCGCGGCACGCGCATCGCCATGGCGGTGGCGCTGCTCGACGTGGCGGCAGATCATTGCGCCGGAACGTTGCGCGTTGATGCCGGCGTGAAGAAGAAGCTGATGGCGCATTTCCACGAATATGACATCGCCGGACTCGCCTCGCTGCTGTCGCAGCCGCTCAATGCCTTCTACGAGGATTTCGCCTATGAGGCGAAACGCGAGCGCGAAGCCTTCTGCCGCCGCGCGCCCAGCGAAGCCGCCGCCACCGGCTATCCGGTCATCGTCGCGGGTCCGCGATGAATTCCTTGCCGTCTTCGCGGAGCTCAAGCGCGGGGGAATCCGGTCGCGCGGCCAGCCACACGCCCGCAAAGGAACCAGATGGATTCTCAACCGCGTTGAAGCTGTGCCAGGAGGAGCCATGACTGACCTTACCCCAATCGCCGGCATGATCGGCGGCGTGCTTCTTGGCCTCTCCGCCGTTCTTCTGATGAGCGGCATCGGCCGCATAGCCGGGGTCTCCGGTATTTTCAGCGCGGTGATTTCCGGCGGGTTGACAGGAGAAAATGCCTGGCGCTGGCTGTTCATCGCGGGGCTTCTCGCGGGCACGGCGCTGACGGCTCTGGCCACTGGCTTCGACGTTTCGTCAATCCGCTTTCCCGGCAATCTGCCGACTATGGCGGTGAGCGGCCTGATGGTCGGCGTCGGAACGGTCATGGGCTCGGGCTGCACGTCGGGACATGGCGTCTGCGGGCTGGCGCGCCTTTCCCCGCGCAGCCTCGTTTCGACCGTGATATTCTTTGGCGTGGCGGTCGTCACGGTGTTCATCATGCGTCACGCACTGGGAGGTTGACATGGACAAGCTGACCGCGATTGTCGCTGGCCTTCTGTTCGGCGCGGGTCTCACCGTCTCCAGCATGGTGAACCCGATGAAGGTGCGGAATTTCCTCGATGTGCTGGGCGCCTGGGACCCGACCCTGATCTTCGTCCTCGGCGGCGCGCTGGCGGTCACCGCGGCGGGCTACGCGATCGTCCTATGCTGGCCGAAACCGCTATTCGCGGACCGCTTCCACTTGCCGAACCGTTCGGCGATCGACCCGCATCTCGTGGGCGGCGCCGTCATCTTCGGCATCGGCTGGGGCCTGTCCGGCTTTTGCCCGGCGCCGGCCATCGCCTCGCTGGTATTCGGCTATCCGCAGTCCTTCGTGTTCGTCGCGGCGATGACGCTGGGTGTGGCGATGGCGCCCAGGCTGATGAATTTCGGCAAGCGGGTTGCTGACAGGTAAGAAAATGCCGCGCGTCCGCGGCGCGGAACTCCCCGTTCCGTCACCGGCGGGGTCAGAACGGCCCGCGCCTCCGCCAGAGGCCAGAACAATCTTTGACAGCGCGCGCTGTCACGCCTGATGGACAATTTTCGCCAATCGCGTGCAGAAATCTGAGGAATAAACTGGAGGTTGCAGGGCGGAATCCGTCATCCAAAATCATGCATCCGGGCAGCAACGAAATGGTCAGCGACCGCATCTTTTTTGTCAACTTTCCGCAACAAAAAGCATGCTTTTCGCAACCGAAAAACAACCGTCTCAGATGCGCCGTCCGAGGGCGGTTCCGATCCCCGAGACGAGCGCCGCGGCATCCAGTCCGGCATCGGCATATTGTTCGGCGGGCGAGCCATGGGCGATCGGCCGGTCGGGGAGGGTAAACGCCCGGAATCGTGTCGATTTCAGCAGATCTCGGCTGGCCAGATGGTGCAGCACCTGAGCAGAAAAGCCACCGGCGGCGCCGTCCTCGACGGTGATTAGCAGCGGGTGGTTGCGGGCGAGGCCTTCCAGCAGTTCGGTATCCAAGGGTTTGCAGAAACGCGCGTCTGCAATCGTTACCGAGATACCTTCGGCCGCCAGCGTATCGGCCGCCGCGACGGCGGCGCCAAGCCGGGCGCCGAGCGAAAGGATAGCTATATCAATGCCTTCGCGGATCAGCCGGCCCTTGCCGATGGGCAGCGGCCGGCACTCCCCCGGCTGATCGATGCCCGCCGCCTCGCCCCGCGGATAGCGGAAGGCGATGGGGCCTTCGTCATGGGCGATGGCGGTGGCCACCATGCGGCGCAATTCAGTGGCGTCGGCGGGGGCCATCACCACCATGCCAGGCAAAACAGACATAAAAACAAGATCATAGGCGCCGGCATGGGTGGCGCCGTCCTGGCCAACGAGGCCGGCGCGGTCGATGGCGAAGCGCACCGGCAGCCGCTGCAGGGCCACGTCATGCACCACCTGGTCGAAGCCGCGCTGCAGAAAGGTGGAATAGATGGCGCAGACCGGCTTCATGCCGTCCGCCGCAAGCCCCGCCGCAAGCGTCACCGCATGCTGCTCGGCGATCCCGACATCAAAGCTACGTTCCGGAAATTGCTCGGCAAAAACATCAAGCCCGGTGCCGGACGGCATGGCCGCGGTGATCGCCACCACGCGCGCATCGCGGCGCGCCTGGGCAATCAGGCTCTCGGCGAACACCTGGGTGTAGCTCGGCGCATTGGCCTTCGGCGCCAGGAACTCCAGCGTCACGGGATTGAATTTCGGAACCGCGTGGTAGCGCTCCCGGTCCGGCCGCGGGAAGGGGTGGCCGCGGCCCTTTTCCGTCACCACATGCACCAGCACCGGCCCGGGCTCTTCAGAATTACGCAGCTTTTCAAGGGTTTCAACAAGAGCGCGCAGGTCATGGCCATCGATCGGGCCAGCGTGGCGGAAGCCCAGCCCCTCGAACAGGCTGGGCAGCTTACCCTGGCGCAGCGCCGTGAGATGGCTGGTGAGCGCGCCCACCGCGGGCGCAATCGACATGCCATTGTCGTTGAGGATGACGATGAGGCGGCTGTCGAGGCTGCCGGCATGGTTCATCGCCTCGAAGGCCATGCCGCCGCTTAACGCGCCATCGCCGATCACCGCAACCACGTGATTGTTCTTGTTCAGGAAATCCCGCGCCAGCGCCATGCCGAGCCCAGCCGAGATGGAGGTCGAACTGTGGGCCGCGCCGAACGGGTCATAGGGGCTTTCGGCGCGCTGGGTGAAGCCGTAGAGCCCGCCGCGCTGACGGATCGAGCGGATCCTGTGGCGCCGCCCAGTGAGAATCTTGTGCGGATAGGCCTGGTGGCTCACATCCCAGATCAGCCGGTCGCGCGGCGTATCGAACACGTAATGCAGCGCCACCGTGAGCTCGACAACGCCCAGCCCGGCTCCGAAGTGTCCGCCGGTTTCCGCAGCAGAAGCAATGACTTCGGCTCTCAGCTCGGCCGCCAGACGGGGTAAATCTTCGCGGTGGAGCCGCCGCAACGCCTCGGGCGTCTGGGCGCGGTCAAGGAGAGATGTCAACCTATCCATACACTTATTTGTAACATCAGATTGACAGTTCGCCAAGGGCCGACAGCAGGTGACGCGCAATAAAAGTGCTTTGGGCCGCGCCGGGCGCGCCTCCGGATCAGGCAGGAGATTTCAGGAGAATATCTTATAAAAACAGGCTCTTATCGGAAAAACATCCGGTGACGCACGAGCGATATCTGAAGCTGCGGCGCTAGTTGTTGGCCGTCACCGAGACGCCGAGCCTGGTGATCGCTTCGCCGGGCTTGGCAGGATCCATGCTGTTGAAGTCTTCCATGGTGAGCGGCTTGGCCGGCGCAAGCTTGAGCGTGATCGACCTGGGATCGGCGAGGAAGCGGCTGACGGCATCCGCAACCTGCGTGCTGAACGCCTCATTCTGCAATTGCATCAGAGACATCTGCAGCATGGCGGGAATGCCGGCGACCAGCGTCTTTTCGTCCATGCCCTGGGCGGCGGCGATCAGCGGCAGTATCTTGCCGGTGATCGAGGCGTCCTCGAAGCGCACCGCGAGGTCGCTGATGGTGAGAGACTTCATCTGCGCCGCCATCTCCTCGGGCGTTTGCGTCTGGCCGCTGGCCTCGGCCTGCATCATGGCCATGGGCACACCGGCTGCCGCGCCGCTTAACACAATGTTTCCAATGTCTTGGCCCTTGAGCGTGACGCTGCCATCAAGGCTCATGTTGCCATCGGCCAAGGTCATGTTGCCGTCGCTCGCCATATCGAATTGCAGGCTGGAATAGCCCAGCTGCCGGAGCATGCCGGTCTGGTCAAGCAGCGCCATCGCCTCCGCGGGGACCTTCAGGCGGTCGAGCGTGAAGCCGAACCGGCCAGACCCGGTCTTGGGGTCGCCGTCAAACACGCTCTGCATGGAATCGATGGTGAGTTTCTGCCCTGATATGCCAATCGCCACCGGACCGCTGGTGAGCTTCCGCGCGAGCAGGGTGGAGTCGGCCAGATACTTGTCCTGCGGGGTGGCGTCCGCCTCGAGGCCATGAATGTAGAGGCCCTCCGCGCTGGCCGAAGGCATGTCCACCGTGATCGGGTTGTCGTTCGCGGAGAATTTCCAGGAAGTGTTTGTAAAGCTTGCGCTATTTACCTCCCACAGGGTGGGGCTCAACGCGGTGATGTTGGCAAGCCTGATTTCGGCGATGGTGAAATCGACAGTCGGAACATCATTCACGGGCGGCGAGCGCACCGCGAAATTGGTGATGGTGACGGCGCCGCTGCTGTCAACCGTCAGGGCGTCGTAGCTGGGCTTGGCGCGCGACTGGCGCTCGACATTCGCAAGAAAGGCCTTGACCGCCGGGGGCGGCTCATCCGCCAGGGACGCTGCCGGCGCCAGACTTGCCGCGAACAGGCATGTGATCGTAAGAAATCCGCGCAACAAATCCATTGTGAAAGCCTCGGTGGCAGATCGATTGAAAACGTGGCAAGCATATGAGATTAAGCGGTAATCGCAACCGTAATTCTTCGAATCGCCGGAACGTGAGCAGGGAAAGATGATGGACCTCATTCGCAAGATGGTTGTGGCCGCAGTGCTGGCGGCAATGCCGGTTGTGCTGGCGCCGCCGGCCAGCGCGGCCACCGCGCCAGCCAGCGAACAGCAGCAGAAGCTGCTGAAAAAGAAGAAGGCAGCCGAGGCGAAGAAAGCCGCTGAAATCAAAAAGAAAAAGGCCGCCGACGCCAAGAAGGCGGCAGACGCGCGAAAGGCCAAGGCCAGGAAACAGGCCCAGCAGAATTGCGGCAGCTTCATCAGCTGCATGCTCGGCGCCAAGCCGCGGGCGGGCGTGCAACGGGCCTCGGCCGGCCGCGCCGGCCGGGATGTGGCCACCGGGGAAGACATTTCCTGGGCCAATGCCGGAAAATATGCGCCCGGCACCATCGTGATTTCCACGTCCGAGCGGCGGCTCTATCTGGTCACCGGACCGGGCGAGGCCCGCCGCTACAAGGTTGGCGTCGGCCGCGAAGGCTTCCAGTGGTCCGGCCGCTCAACCATCGTCGCGAAGGCCGAATGGCCCGACTGGCGGCCGCCGCCGGCGATGATCAAGCGTGAGGCGGCGAAAGGCGTGAAACTTGAGCCATTTGTCGAAGGTGGGCCGGGCAACCCGCTGGGCGCCCGGGCGCTCTACATCGGCGGCGGGGTCTACCGCATCCACGGCACCAACGCCCCGGGCTCGATCGGCGGCGCGGTCTCGTCGGGCTGCATCCGGATGATGAACACTGATGTGGTGGAACTCTATAACCGGGTGAAGACCGGCGCCAGGGTGGTGGTCTACCGCTAGGCGGCGTCCCGAAGCGGTTGCGGAACGCATGTTTTCTGTTGCGGAAAGTTGCCAAAAACGATGCCGCGGATGACAATTTCGTTGCGGTCCGGAGCATGTTTTTGTCACCGATTTGCGATGCGGAGGGGTGGTCGCGGGCAGTCGATCCGGCTGGACAATTTTTGATTTAGCGCTGGACTTTTTCTGCACGCATCACACGAATTTTGTAAGGCCTTGATGACAGCGCGCGCTGTAATAGATGTTTTTTCCTATATTTCGGAGGCCTGAAAGGGCGGTCGCGGAGACTCCGCGGAAAGGCCTTCCCGGCTGGCAAAGAACGGGTCTCGTCGCTCGCCAAGCAACGGGGAGTGAGGGAACGACGGTAACGCACGCCAGGCAGCACGCTTCGGTTCCCTCACCTACCCTACCTTCGTTGAGGCCCCGTCCTCTCCTGCTTCGCGGGAGAGGACGGAAACGGACGGGTTCAGTTAACCGAACGATGACCTATGCCGCCGCCGCCGCCTTGCGTTCCGCCACAACCTGCTCCGCGGCGCGGCCGGTGAGTTCCACCATATGGTCGGGCGCGAAGGTGAAGGTGCCTACCCCCGCGGTTGCCGAGCGCAGCTCGATGATCAGCGAGGCCATCTCGGCTTCCGGCATGTGCGCCTTCACCGTGTCCCAGCCCGGCCAGCCATTGCGCTCGTCGAAGCCCAGAAGCTGCCCGCGGTGGCCGGTGACGATCTGATTGACGCGCGAAGTCGCCTCGCCCGGCACATGGATTTCCACGGCGACGACCGGCTCCAGCAGCACCGGCTGGCATTGCGGCATGCCATCAACCATGGCGATGCGGGCCGCCGTCTTGAACGCCATTTCGGATGAATCGACGTCGTGATAGGACCCGTCTGAAAGGTTGACCGCGAAGTCGACCACCGGAAAGCCCAGCGGACCGTGGCCCATCCATTCGCGGATACCCTGCTCCACCGCCGGAATATATTGCTTGGGCACCACGCCGCCCGTGATCGTGTCGCTGAACCTGAAACCCGAGCCGCGCGGCAAGGGCGCGATCTCCACCACCACATCGCCGAACTGGCCGTGCCCGCCCGATTGCTTCTTGTGGCGGCCACGCACCTGGGCGGGCCTGCGGATGGTTTCCTGATAGGCGATGCGGCGCGGCCTCGTTCTGGCGTGGACGCCGAACTTGCCGGCCAGTTTCTCGATCGCCACGCGCAGATGCATTTCGCCCTGCCCCCACAGCACCATCTCGTGGGTGTCGTGGTTATGGGAGAGCGACAGCGAGGGATCTTCCTCCACGATCCTGGCGATGGCGCCGGTGAGCTTCACCTCGTCCTTGCGGTCCGAGACCGAGATCGCCAGGCCATAGACGCCTGGCGCGGCTTCGACCTTCACCAGCTGCGGGGTGTTGCCCTTCAGCGATGACAGAGTCTCGCCCGTATGCGCGGCCTCGAGCCGGCCCAGCGCAACCGTATCGCCCGCGACGGCCTTCGCCAGTTTGACGGGGCTCGGCCCCATCAGGCTGAAGGTTCCCGCCACCCGGCTGTCCTGGCCCGCCGCGCCGTGAAGCACGCTGCCATCGGCCACTTCGCCGGCCAGCACGCGGGAGAGCGAGAGCTTGCCGCCATGCGCGGTGTGGAGGGTCTTCAGCACCTGCACCGCCGTGCCGTTGCCGGTGTAGCCCAGGCGGCGGCGCGTGTCGTCGATGCCGGGCGCCTCATGGCGCAGCGCCTTCAACAGGCGCTCGATGCCGGTGCCGTGCTCGGCGGAACCGAACAGCACCGGCGTCACGAAGCCCTCGGCCAGCTCACGCGCAAGGTCGGCGAAGACGCGGTCGCGCGGCGGCTCCATGTCGGAGAGCAGCTGTTCCATCATCTCGTCGTCATGGTCGGCGAGCGTCTCAAGCATGGCGAAGCGCTGCGATTTCTCGAGGTCCGCCATGTCCGCGGGCATGTCGATCATCTTGCTCTCGAGATGTTCCTGGTAGACGAAGGCGCGCTCCAGCGCCAAGTCCACGAAGCCGGTGACGATCGACCCCTTCATGATGGGGATCTGCCGCAGCAGGAGCGGCTGGGAGGATGCGGGCTGCAGCCAGGAGAGCACGTCGCGCGGCGAGGATTCGCTCTTGTCCACCTTGTTGATGAACAGCATGCGCGGCAGCCCGATCTCGTCCAGCTGCTTGAGGATGAGTTGCAGTGCCGGCGCCTTCTTGCTGTCGGCCTCGCACACCACGATGGCCACATCCGAGCCCGCGAGTGCCGCGCGCTGGTCCTCGGCGAATTCCACGGAGCCCGGGCAGTCGAGGAAGGTGAAGCTCTCGCCCAGGTAGCTTGCCGTGGCGGCGTTGAGCTCCACGCTCATGCCATGCTCGCGCGCTTCGGGCGCCGCGTCGCCCACGGTGGATTTGTCGGCCACCCGGCCCTGGCGCTGGATCGCGCCGGTGCGGAACAGGAGAGCCTCGAGAAGTGTGGTCTTGCCGCTGAGATAGGGGCCCACGAGTGCGATGCACCGCGAGCCCGCAGGCCTTCTGCCGTTTGCTTGGTCCATGGACAATGCTCCTTTGACTGCTCAACTCAATGCGCGTCGAAAGGACCGCCCTTCTTGAAGACCGTGTCACCACGCCGGGGCGGTTCCACGAGGCCAAGACTGACTCCGTTCCGGAAACCCGGCAAGCGAATTCCGAACACGAAAAAGGCCCGGCA
>NZ_JBJTER010000153.1:0-21589 GCF_046093005.1 Aestuariivirga sp. | reverse complement strand
TGATCGAGCGCTGCTTCAACAAACTCAAGAACTCCCGTAGGCTTGCAACACGATACGACAAGACAACAGAAAGCTATCTCGGTTTCGTTCTCATCGCCTCAGCACGCCTCTGGTGCAGACACTTTGTCAACACCACCTAAGCGTCCGAAAACTTTGGGTTGTTGTTTCATGGTTCGCCATGCCATCTGGCCCTCATGGCGCACGATCCCGCGTGTCAAACACCACGAGGCCTCCGGCTCTGGAGGCATGGTGCGAGGCAAAGCCGGGGCCCATGTCCGGGAAAAAATCGATCTCGCCGGCGGTTTCCTCAACAAAAGCATCGGGAGAAAGCCCGGAAATTCGCATCGGGCTCAGACCCTCGCCGTAGTAACGGCTACTGAATTGCATCAGCCGCGCCAGCGAACCGTCCGGCTGGCGTCCGAGGAATCCGGCATTCCGGCCCGTCCCGTTCCGCGCATGGCCGTAGAGCCCCTTCGCATTGACCGGGTGAGGCAGAAATGGGCCAGACAACAGGTCCTCCGCCATGTAGATCTCCAACTGACGATTGGGCATGTCGCGTTTGACCGAAGTGAGCAGATACCACAGGCCCTGATGCTGTATAACCATCGAGTCGGTGGCGTCCAACCGCCACAGAAGGCGCCTCACCAGCCGCCACCGGTCCGGCCAGCGCTCGCAGACAAACAGGTCGATTGAACCGCGCTCGTGGGTCTCGGGGATCATGTAGTAATCGCCACCATGCTGAAACACGAAGGGGAAAGAGGCGTGGCAGTCGAGTGCCGCAAATCCTGGTTCAAACACGAGGGGCACGGCGGACAAAATCCCGCAGCGGCTGTCAAGCTCAATCGCCATCAGATTGCCACGGTCCATCGCGAAGCTGAATTGCTCGACGAAGAGCCAGATATGCTCGTCACGGACGACAATGAACGGGTCGGCGTAGTAGCCATAGTCCGGTGAAGGGATGGCCACCGTCTCGCCAGTCGAGACACGCCTGATCTTGACGGTAAAATGCTCCTTGCGGCTCCTGCGGAAACCATCGATCCATGTGTCATCCAAGACCCGCAACCGATGATAAACACGGTCAGCCGCTTTAATTGCGGCACGATAGCCGCGGATGGCGGGATCAGCCCAAAGCGGCACCCACGCCGGGACGAAGTTGCGAGTCGAAATGCCGCGATAAGGCGCCGCCGAACTGATATCGATTTCCGCGTCCGCCGGCTCGAAACGCCCCTCATAGGCGGCCTTGGCCAGCAGGCAGTTCAGCAAGGCCTGGTCATGCTTGTGAAATGGCGCATAGTCCGGCGGCACAATGTGATCCGGGATCAGGGCATGGTCGCTCCATGCCTCGACAAGCTCCTGCCCCAAGGGCAGCCTGGTATCGAAGCCGACTGCGCCCGCCGCATATTCACGGAAATGCCGCGCTTCGGGCGGAACCACCAGCGCATCCATGACGCGCGGATCGCATTTCTTCTCCAGCGGCATCTGGCTGCGAAGACCCCAGAAGCCCTGAAAGCCCAGTTCCGCCAGCACCGCGTCGAGCGGCCGTTTCAGCACCGTCGCACTGTCGAACCAAAGGACACGGCCGGGCGCGGTTCGCACAACCTCCCGGATAATGAGCGGCTTCCAGGCATAGCTTCCGGCGGAGAGCGCAACATGGGGCGGATAGTCGGAAAACCTGAATGTCCGCACAGCGGCCCAGCCGAAACGGCCGGCGAGGACTGCCCTGTCTTCAGCGGTGAGCCCCAGATCATAGACGATCCAAGCCGCTTTCCGGTCCTCGCCGTGGCGCGCGGCCGAGAGCAGGAACTGAAACAGGGTGCGGGCAAAACGATGGTCAGCCGCCGTGACGATGATTGGCGGTGGATCCCGCGCAGGTGTCATGGAACTCCCCCGATCCGGAACGCCCCGGACGGCGCACGGCAAGACCCGCATAACGCTATTGTTATGGCCGGAGAAACTGTCTATCAACTGCCCCGCCCGGCGGCAAGTTTCCTTGGCTGCGCCGGTTGCCGATCGTTGATAAACAAGAGGTTTTTCCACTCGTGACGGCCAGCTTCAAGCAACTCATACCGCTGCTTCTGTTCCTGTGGTCGCACGCGCCTCAGCGCCTGAAGTACCTTGTAGCAGGACTGGCGCTTGTCGCCGGCTTATCGCGCAATCTGGTGATGAATATCGTGAACCAGGCGGCGGCGGCGCCCCTTGATCAGGCCATTTCCTACTGGCTGCCGATATTCATCTTGTCTTTCGTCGTGGTCGTCGGCTCCTCTTTTGCCTATCAGGTCATTACCACGGTCGCTACGACTCAGGTGATCAACAATGTTCGATTGAAGTTGATCGCCAGGCTCCTCAAGGTCCAGCCTTCGTTCCTGGACAAACGCGAGCATGGCGCCTTGTACCACATCATGACCACCGATGTGAGCATGGTCGCCGGGTTTACGAGTACTATTCTCAACCTGCTTCCGGCTTTCATCTTCCTCGCGATCGCTATCCCGCAGCTTTTCTCCTACTCGATGATCGCCGGCTTTTTTGTCGTGCTCGTGATGATTGGCGGCATCCTGGCCTACCACGTGCAGCAAACGGCCATGGCGACGCTCAATGCCGATGCCCGGGCGCTTGAAGTCGCTTACTTCGAGCGTGTTTCGGAGATGTTGCGCGGGTTCCGTGAATTGCGGCTTCACCATGACCGGCGCCAGAGTTTTGTGGGCGATGTGAACAATGTTCTTTCAAATCTCAGGCGGTTGCTGATCAAAGTAACCCGCGTCTACGAAACCGCGGAATCAGCCGTCATCGGCCTCAGGTTCCTGCTGTTTGGCGGCATCGTGTTTCTGGTGCCATTCATGGCGCATACCGAAACCGCGGTGACCTTCCAGATCCTCACACTGGTGCTGTTTTCGCTCACGCCCTTCGAACAGATCGTGATGAGCTATCCCGCTGTTATTGGCACCATCGTTTCCTACGTCCGCATCGACGATCTGGTGAAAGACCTCGAACCTTTCGACCGCATCCCGGACCGGCCGGTGGAAAAGGCCTCGCCATTCAACAAGATCAACTTGCGTGACATACGCGCCAAGTACGACTCGCGCGAGACCAGCGCATTTGAGCTCGGTCCGCTGGATTTCGAATTGAAGCGCGGCGAGGTCGTGTTCCTTGTGGGCAGCAACGGCTCCGGCAAGACCACTTTCATGAATGTACTGGCCGGCCTTCTCGACCCCGTTTCCGGAACCATTGAAGTTGACGGCGTGGTGCTGAAACCGGAGGACATGAACCAGTATCGCGCGCAGTTCTCGGCGATCTTCACCACGTTCCATGTTTTCCGGCAGCTTTACGGGCTGGAAGGCACGCCGGCGGAAATCGCTGACGAAACGGTGGAACGGGTGCGGCTCAGCGGCATCACCAGTATCCGCAGCGAAGGAATCAGCAGGCTCGACCTTTCGGCCGGGCAGCGGCGGCGTCTGGCTCTGGCGATCGCTCTTCTCGAAGACCGCAATGTGATGATCCTCGACGAGTTCGTGGCCGATCAGGACCCCGAACAGCGGGAGTATTTCTTCGGGACCCTGCTTCCATGGCTTAAGTCACGGGGCAAGACCCTGGTCATCTCCACCCATGACTTGCACTGGCTGCCTTATTGCGACCGCGTAATCACGTTCCAGAACGGCAAAGTCACCGAACAGGCGCAAGGCAAGCCGGAAAGAATCGCCGCCGCGTCCTAACGAGCTTGCTGCAGCCGCGGCCAGAGATGCCGCTCAACACTCTCCAGCATCTCTTCATCGTCAATTTCCCCCCACAGCAGATCGTCAACCCGGAGACACTGGATGGGAACCGAACTGGCGGCGGCGACTATGGCGCTCTCATAATCGCCGCCTGGTGTTTCAGCCCCAGGCCGGCGTAATTGCCGGACCAGATCGTCCGAAACCTTCAGAATGCCGACGAGTTCGCCGAACGGCTCATCGGCATGGGCAGACCTCGCCTTCGACATATTGCGCAAGCGGCTTTCACCGCCATCTGCCCAGACATAGACCTCGTCTCCCGCTCCGGTTGGTCCGGAGGTCAGCACAATGTTTCCGCCGCGCGCGGCCACGACCGCGTCCAGCGCCCGTGGCTCATAAATGATATCGGACTCAAGCAGCAGAAACGGCGGCTCAACTTCATCGAGTCCGACCCTCAGGCTCTCGAAACTTCCCCGCTCGGCATACTGCGGGTTGAACTGGAAGGAGATTTTCAAACCATGCGGCGCCTGAATCTCCGTATAGCGGCCAGCGAGATGGCCAGTCACGATCAGCGCGTCGCGAATACCCGCCCGCGCCAGCAAAGAAAGAGAACGCGCGATGAGCGCCTGGCCGCCAACCTCGATCAAACCTTTCGGAATTTTCTGGCCTCTCGGCCCCATCCGCACGCCGCGGCCGGCCGCCAGTATCAGCGCTCTCTCGATGGTCAAGTCATTCCCCGGACACTGCGCGGAAAGCCAACATAAGCGGCCGTCCCGCCAACAAAAACCTCGACAATTCCGGGGCGCTGTAGCATCCTCACCGTCGTTGTCAAGCTCATCGAGTTCCATGCAGCTCACACCACAACAGATCGACGAATTCCGGCAAAATGGCTATCTTATCATCCGGGGCCTTTTCACCGGACAAAGCCTCGCAAATGTGCTCCGCTGGACCAGCGATGTCGAAGCGTGGCCGGAAACACCCGGCAAGGCGATGAAATACTTCGAGACGTCGAGTCAGGGAGGCGCGCGGCTGCTGCAGAGGATCGAAAACTTCTATCCTTTTCACGATGGCTTCCGGCAGCTTTGCGAATCATCGGAAATGCAGGGCATCGCCACCCAGCTGCTGGGCGCAGATGCCGTGCTGTTCAAGGAGAAGATCAATTTCAAGCTGCCGGGCGGCGCCGGCTTCGAGCCTCACCAGGATGCGCAGGCGGATTGGGGCCGCTATTCGAGTTTTCACATCACCGCAATGGTGAGCGTTGATCCCTGCACTCTGGAGAACGGCTGCCTTGAAATGGTCGCCGGTTATCATGACCGCGGCCTTATTGGCGATCTATGGAAGCCGCTCGACAGTGCGCAGATGGCGGGCATGGATTTCATTGCGGTGCCGACCGCGCCGGGCGATGCCATATTCTTCGATTCCTACGCGCCTCACCGCTCGGCACCCAATCACACCAGCCAGCCGCGCCGCGTGCTTTACATCACTTACAACCGCCGCGCCGATGGCGATTGGCGCCAGCAATACTATGCCGACAAGCGTAAGAGTTTCCCGCCGGATTGCGAACGCGAAGCTGGCAAGGTCTATGAATACAAGGTCTGACACGGGCTCCGGCGGATTGTTGCATGGCCAGTCATGAGAGTGCTTCTGGTCTGTCCCTATGACCCGAACCGTCATGGTGGCGTCCAGCGCCACATTCACGCACTGGCCAAGGCGCTCGCATCCCATGGCCATGAAACGCTGATCCTCGCGCCTGGCGGCGCAGCAGCCCCAAAACTTGGCCTACGGCGGATCGGCCGGATGCGGAGCATTGCCTTCGCAGGAACCCGGTTCGAGATTTCCTGGGCCAGCAAAGAAGACATTTCTGGCTTGCAACGCGAACTAGACGCTTGGCGGCCAGATATTGCGCATTTTCACACGCTGTGGGACCCGCTGATGCCCTATCAGGTGTTCCGTGAGATTGTTGCGCCGCGCGTTGCAACTTTTCACGATACGCCCCCAGCGGGGTTGATGGGCACCGCGCTGAAGACGCTCTTCAAACCGCTCAGCCGCTATCTGCTGGGCCAGCTGGATGGCGCCATTGCCGTTTCGGAGGCGCCGCTCGGCCATTTACGCCCGGGCCGCAATGCAGCGGTTCCTGTTATTCTACCCCCCGCGATCGACCTGTCGCCATTCTTCGCCATCACGAAGACCCAGACGTCACGGCCCCGCATTCTGTTTCTCGGGCGGCTGGAACCGCGCAAAGGCATTCACGTGCTGCTTGATGCGTTCACGCTGCTGGCGCGGGGAGATATCCCTCTCACGCGAACCACGGCCCCGCCACAGCTCGTCCTGGCGGGGGACGGCGACTTGCTGCCGGCGGTTCTCGCGCGGCGCGCGCAGCTGGGCGATCAGTGGATCACCCATGTGCCCGCCCCTTCACATGAGCGCCAGCTGAGCCTTCTGGCGGAAGCAGCGCTAGCGGTTTCGCCCGCCCTCTATGGCGAAAGTTTCGGCATCGTGCTGGCAGAAGCGCTGGCCACCGGAACGCCAATCGCCGCCGCCGCCAATGCCGGCTACCGGACCGTGCTGACCGGCACCGGAGAAGCGCTTCTGGTACCGCCTGGCGATGCGCCAGCTCTGGCACGCAAACTCGCCACCTTGCTCGCCAGCCCTGCCGAGTGCGAACATCTCGCAAAATGGGGACGCCAGCATGCCCGCCAATATGACATTGCCGCCCGGATCGGCGATTTCGAAAGCGTCTACCGCGACGCCATCGCCCGCCATCAACGTTCGAAGGAAGACGGCTGAGGAAACGCCCTGTTGAGAAAATCCCTGGCCAGCCGTTCGGTGGTGCGATTCGGCCGCGCGCCGAAGTTATCATTGAGCGTCACCCATTTCGGCCAGCGGCGGCGGACCTTCCACAAGGCATAAGCGGTGACGGGCCAGATGTTTTCGAGCGGCACATACCCGCAGCATTCGCGCAGCACATCCCCACCCGCTCTCTTGCCCAGGTTCCCCGACAGCAGCAGCTGCGGATAGAGATACTCCGGCGCGATGTTTCCACGCGCCCGGAAGCGCGATTGCCGGGTGAGCCGGAAGGCGTCCGGGAATTTCTCCATCATGCACTGCCACTGCCGCTTGTTCACCAGCAGCGGAACATGGTTCGCATAGCGCCGCCGCGCAGGCCCGAAAGCTTCATCGAGCAGCCGGTTGGACTCGGCCAATGCGAGGTTCCATGGCCGTTCAGCTTCCGGCCTGCGAATGGCCGCATAAACCGGCGTCAGCTTGCCGCGCTCAAACACCAGGACCTTGCCTTGCATGTCAATAAAATCCGCGGGCCTCACCGGGCGGAGCAGCAGCATGTCGTCTTCCAGATAGAGGAAATTCTCCGACAGGCCCGGAATGAGATGCATGTGGCTGACGATCGCAAAGGAATTGAACGTCGGCAGGATGGCGGCCGGCATGATTTCGTCATGGTGAATAACGCTCAGGCGCGGATGCGCGGCAACCAGCCAGCCGGGCCTCTGCGGCCGGCAGGTGAGGAGGTAGATGTGCCTGATCCATGGCGCATTGCGCTCCACCGCCCGCAGGCCAAACCGCAGGAGTTCAAGATTGTCGCGGGTGCGCGATGGGTCCGTGTCGGGGGCCGCGGTGGCGTACGCCTTGAGCTGGTCGAGATAGCCCGGCGCGGAATCGTCCACCCAGGTGATCACCGCATCGATGGCTTTGGTGTCTGCCCGTGACCGTCTTGACCCTTCCAGTTCCTCGATTAACAAGACAATTGACCTTCCCCGGCAAATTTCCGATACGCTGTTAGACTGGCGTCACAGTTCCTAGCATAGCGTGGGCAAAGACCTCATCATATCTGTCGATGTCGGTACGACCAGTCTGAAAGCCGGCCTGGTTGACAGAGGCCTGAATGTGCTGTTCGCCGCCAGTCAGCCCTATGAAGTCTCCTATCCGGGGGCGGGTTGTGCCGAGCAGAAGCCTCAGGACTGGTGGCGCGCGGTGCGTCTCGGCCTCATCGATCTGTCGCAGCAGTGTGGCGGCCTCAGGCAGCGCGTGGCAGGCATTATCTTTGCATCGCAGATGTGCGGCGTCGTCGCCACTGACGAATCGGCTAACCCGCTGCGGCCCTGTCTGATCTGGCTGGACAAGCGGGCCGCCGCAATCGCCCGCGAAGCGATGGCGGGCGGCCCCCGTGTTCTCGGCTATGGCGCTTTCAAGCTGCTCACCTCGCTGTACTTCACCAATGGCGCACCGGCACTCAACGGCATGGACCCTCCAGCCAAGATGCTGTGGATCAAACGCCATGAGCCCGAAGTGTGGAAACGGACGTACAAACTGCTCGATGTCAAGGATTGGCTGGTGTTCCGGGCTACGGGCCAAGCAGTGACGACCGCGGATGTCGCCAATCTCACCTGGATGATGGATACCCGCGCGGGGCATGAGGGGTGGTCGGACTACCTGATCAACCGCTTTGGCCTGAGCCGCAGCCTGCTTCCCGCCATCGTCCAGGGAACCGACTCGCCTGGCGGCCTCACCGCCAATGCCGCCGCCGAACTGGGGCTGCCTGAAGGCTTGCCGGTGTTCGCCGGGGCCGGCGACGTTTGCGCCGCGGCGATCGGCAGCGGCGCCGTGGAGGACGGCGAGCTCCATATTTCGCTCGGCACAAGTTCGTGGATCAGCGGTTTCTATCCGGGCCGCCGCCTGGTGGCCAGCGAGGGTTACGCAACCATCGTGAGCCCCGTCGGCAACCGGCCACTGCTGATTGCCACGCAGGAGAGCGCCTGCGCTTGCATCGACTGGCTGGACCGGCTTACCGGCCCCCATGACGAGAAAGCGCCGGCAAGCCCGGTGGATCCGCCCATGTTTCTGCCCTGGCTTGCGGGAGAGCGGGTGCCCGTTGACGATAACCGGCTGCGCGGCGCGTTCCTCGGGCTTTCGCTGCAGCACGGCCGCCAGAGCCTGCGCCAAGCGGTAACCGAAGGCGTGGCGCTCAACACCCGCTGGGCCTTTCAATCGGTGGTCAGGCGGCGCGGCACCCGCCAGACGCCAGTCATCCGCGCGGTGGGCGGCGGCACCGAAAACCGCGCCCTGTGCCAGGCGGTCGCCGATTGCCTGGGCATCGAAATCGCGGTGGCGCCGGCACCACGCATGGCGGGCGTGCGTGGCGCCGGAGCCGTCGCCGCCACAGCGCTGGGCTGGTATCCCACGGTGTGGGAAAGCGTCCGCGCCACCAACCGGGCGGCTGAAATCCGCTTCCTGCCGGATGCCGCCCGGCAGGCCTATTTCGACCGCAGGTTCGCCCTTTTTCTCGATTCTTATCGGCGCAACGCTCCGTGGTTCCGGGCGCTGTTCGCAAGCTCTGGAGCCGCCAGTGATTGACGGTCTGTTCAAGAAGTATATCGACCCCCTGTGGGAAATGCCGGCAAAGCCGCTGGCCCGCCTGTTCACCGCCAATCAGGTCACGTTCATCGGCCTCGCCCTGGTGACGGCAGTGAGCCTCGCCTATGTCTGGCACGGCTCCGCGTTCTGGTACGCGGTGACACTGGCGGTCGCCTTTTCGGCAGACTCGCTCGACGGCGCGGTAGCCCGGCTGCGCGGCGAGCGTTCGGCCTTCGGCGGCTATCTCGACGCCGTCGTGGACCGCTATCAGGAACTGGCCGCGCTAGCCGCGCTCGCCTATGTCAATGACGCCTGGTCGGCGGCCTTCTTTGCGCTGTCAGGCTCATTTCTGACGAGCTACCTCAAGTCACGGGTAGCCATGGAAACCGCGGTCGACAACAACGCCTGGCCGGACCTGTTCGAGCGGCAGGAGCGCATCTTCTTCATTTGTCTGGCGCTTCTGTGCCAGAGCCTGTTCGGCGGCAGCCTGGCCGTCACCGGCGGCGTCATCCCCCCGGCCCTGTGGCTTCTCGCGGTGCTGACCCATGCCACGGCGCTGCAACGGTTTCTCCGGGCACGGAAGATTCTGAAAGCTCTTCCCCGGAAAGACCAGCCATCATGACATACGGCAACGGGATTCTTCGGAATTCGATCTTGCTTGCGCTTCTGGTGCCGCTCGTTGCTGCGGCGTTCCTGCCGGCTGCCCGGGCTTCGCATGTCACGGGCTTCAACAGCTACCCGGCGCCACATGAGGAAAATCAAATATTCTTCGTTCAGCGGTCGATGAACCCCAACACAGCGGTCTATACGGCGCGGCTTGATGACAAGGGCATGCTCGACCAGAAGCGGCCGGTCGATGTGTTCTGGCGGCGCTACAATGACGAGGGCGAGAAGCAGAAACTTTCCTTTCTTGAGCGAACCGCTGCCTTCGGCGTAACCGTGGAACGCGTGCGTAACCAGAAATCCGCTTTCCGGGTAAGCATTGTGTCCTATCCGCAACGCCCTGTTTTGCTCACGCTGATTGACGGCCGTCCGCGGCTCGTGGGCCAGGTGGCGGGCGAGCCAGCCGAGCTCATCGCGGCCTATCTTCACCTGGACGAGAGCGGCAGTATTCCTTCGGTGACACGCGTTGACCTCGTCGGCCGCTCGCTGGCCAGCAGCAAGGAACTCAGGGAAAGCTTTGTGCCGTAAAGGCGAGGTGAAGCGCCCAGACGCAGACCGCGGCGGGGATTGCGGCCATGGCGTCATCCAGCATCACGCCGAGGCCGCCATGAATGTTTCTGTCGATCGCCGAGATTGGCCATGGTTTGACGATGTCAAAGACGCGGAACAGCATGAAGCCTGCCAGCCAGGATAACAGCGTTGGCGGGACCAGCACCAGAACCATCAGCATGCCCACCGTTTCATCCCACACGATGGATTGGTGATCTTCCTCGCCAAGCGCCGCGGCCGCCCGGCCGCAGGCCAAGCAGCCCAGTGCGAACAGCAGGGCCGTCAGGCCGGCTTGCCAGCCCCAGTGCAAGGGTGCGGCCAGAACATAGATCACGAAGGCCCCCGCCGCCCCGAAACTTCCGGGCGACCATGGAATAAGGCCGAGCCCGAAGCTCAGGGCCAGCGCGATGGAAGGCTGACGGAGCTGCCCAGGCGCAACCTTCACCGGCTTGCTCCGCGCAACCTCTGGATGATGGCGATCTGCGTATAGACAACGTCGGCCAGCGCATAGGCGAAAATCCACCACAGGAGGGCTGCCGGAGCGGCCAGCACCCAGGCAGCCAGCACAAAGAGCGGGAACAGCCCATCGAGGCCGGAAACGAAGCCGGCCAGGTCCATGCGCGGTTGCGGCCTTTCTTCTTCACGCTGGGCGGACGGCGGAAACCGCAACTCGGCATAAACCCGGCACAGTCGCGCGAAGGTCATGATCCAGGCCGCAATCAGCGCCAGCGGAAGCGCTGCCGTGGAAAACCACGGGCTGGCAGCCGGGTGCCGCGCCAGAATATAACCGGCGGCGCCATATGACACCACCCGGTAGGCTAGGTCGGTCGCGGCATCGAGATACTGACCGAGCCGGCTCGTCTGCCCGGTGATGCGGGCCAGCGTACCGTCGGCGCAGTCGAGGATCATGAACAGACAGGCGAGTGCCGTCACCACTGCAAGCGCCGCGCCCGGCGGCATCCAGGCCGCAGCCAGAACCATCAGAGGCAACAACAGTCCGGCCGCGGCGGTGACCATGATCGGCGTCACCGGCAGATACTGGCAGGCCCATGCGATGAGCAGCGCTGGCGGGCGGTAAAGCACCGCCACGGCCCATTCGGTGGAAAATTCCTCCGCCAGCTTGGTTTCACGGTGATTGCGGATGATCTGCGAAAGACCGAGCCTGTGACCGCTTAACACCAGAAAGTTTCCCGCTGACAATAGAGCAAGCGTTCTCTAACATGCCGCCAGAAACCGGTAAACGCTGTTTGGGAATGATCACCGCCATCGAGGCCTCGCTGCTTCTCGCGGGCGTAGGCGCCGCGGCCGTTGCGGTCCACGATTTTTTCGAGGGCGAGACCCTCGTTCATGATTGTGCCGACGAATGGTGGCTTTCGCGCCGGAGCCTCCAGGAACTGGACTGGGCCTGGCGGCGCAATCCGCGCCGTTCGAATGCCATTGTCTCACTGACCAGCATCCCGAGCCGCCTTGGCCTCATCGAACGCACGCTGAAAAGCCTGCTGCGCCAGACCATTGCGCCCGCCGGCATCGTTCTCAACCTGCCGCGCTTCAGCCGGAGGGAAAACGCCTCCTATGTGCCGCCCGCGTTCCTGGACGGGCTTACCGCCGTCACCATCCGCTGGTGCGAGGATCTGGGCCCGGCGACCAAGCTTCTGCCTTCGCTGCTCCATGAAGCGCGAGAGCAGCAGATCATCGTCGTCGACGACGACCGCATCTATCCATCCACGCTGGTGGAAGACCTGACGCGCGCCTCGGCAAGAGAGCCTGGCATCGCGCCCTGCATGAGCGGCTGGGTGGTGCCCATTGATCTCACCGACCGTCCGACCACGGTGTGGAGCAATCTCCGCATGCTGCCGCCAGCCCCTGTACGGGCGCGGCGGCTTTCAGCGCCGTTCCGCGTCGACATTGTGCAAGGCCTCTCCGGCTATCTCGTAAAGCCTGGTTTCTTCGATCTCGCGGCCGTCAGCGACTACAGCGCAGCGCCGCCCGAGGCCTTCTTTGTGGACGATGTGTGGATCAGCGCGCACTGCCAGGCGCCGCGTTTCGTGATCCCGGCGCGACGCTACAATTATCAGCCGAAACTTCACCGCCGCTTCTACCGTGACACCAGCCTGGGGCGGATCAACCGCGGACCAGGCCCCGATTCACAGCGCAACAATTCGGTGGTGATCCGCCATTTCAAGGACCGTTGGATAATGGCCGAGCGAGTCGAGTTGGCGTAAGAGCCATCTCTCCGGTCCGACGCAGCCCCAGCAGACGCCGCTATGCACCGTTTCCGCACAGCAGGCTCTGCGTTGGCGGCTCCGCGGCCATGCTCCGGCCCATCAATACAAACGGAAAAACGGCCGCCTTGGGGGCGGCCGTTCCACCAAGCCCAATTATGAGGCTTACTTGCTGGCGAGATAGTCGACCGGGATCGGCTCCGAGATCGTCCACTCGTCGACGACCTTGGGCTTGCCGGCGCTGATCTCGGTGATCAGGTAGCGGCCCTTGTTCTGGTGATGGAGCTCGGAGGTGAAGGTGCGCGGGCCGAACAGCGTCGGCTCGTCCTTCATCTTCTCGAGTTCGGCCACCACCGCGTCAGCATCCGTGGTGCCGGCGCGCTCGACCGCCTTGGCCCATACGTCGATCATCACGTAGCCTGGATAGACATACTGGCTGGACGGGTCTGAGCCGGTCGCCGCCTTGTAGGTGGCGTTGAACTCATTGACCTTCGGGTTCGGGTCATCGCCATGCACCGAGCCCTGATCGGGCACGAAGAAGTTGGAGAGATCCGGCACCGCCGACAGCCAGTAGCTGCCCGAGACGCCCGAGCCGTTGAGGATCATCGAGTTGATGCCCGCGGCGCGGATCTGCTTGATGGCCGAGACCGCGCCCGGCATCATGGTGCAGAGCATGATGGCGTCCGGCTCCTTCGGCAGGCTCTTGATGCGGGTGATCTGCGCGGCGATCGAGGCATCGTCGTTCTTGAACGTGTCCTCGCCGACGAGCTTGGCATCCGTAAGCTTCGGCAGCATCCAGTCAAAGACGTCGCTGATGCCATTGTTTTATTCGTTACATGTGTCGAGCAGGCGATAGAAGGTGCGGGCGTTCTTCTTGTTGTAGGCCCATTCCGCCATGGTGGCGCCCTGCACGGCCGCCAGCACCGAGGCCGAGAAGGAGTGGGGGCCAACACCCTGGATGCCGGCCTTGATCGATTCCGCGCAGAGGAAGAAGGAGACCTTGCCCACGCCCTCCGCGGCAAGTGCTGCCGGCGAGCCGAAGTCATAGTCGCAGGACACGACCACGAGGTCAGCGCCCTTGTCGATCACCTCGAGGCCGGCCTTGGCGCCCTCGGCGCGGTCGGTCTTGGTGTCGGCGGCGACGATCTGGATCTGCTTGCCCAGCAGGCCGCCGGCCTTGTTGATCTCGTCGATGCGGATACGCGCCGCGTCTTCCGCCGGCTTGTCATAGGCCTGCATGAAGCCCGATTGCGCGGTGGCGAAGCCCACCACGATATTGTCATCGTCGGCAAAAGCGGCGGGCGCCGCCAGCAGCAGCGCGGCGGCTGCAGCACCCATTCCCAGTTTCAGGTAGTTCTTCATGACGTCCTCCGTTTCAAGTTTTCGCTGTCGTTCCGTCCGCGGAAGCAGGGAGCCTGCCCGCCGCGGAAAGCCTTTTCGATGGCCAGACCAGCTCCCGGTTACGTGTAAGCCCGGTTGGCCGGTACATCAAGATTACAATCATGACAACGCCGATGGCGATTTCCTGCACCCCCAGCGGCAGCGCGAAGACCGTGCCACCGAGGTCCACGCCCTTCTCCAGCCAGCGCAGCAGCTGGATGATGATCGACAGCACCACGACGCCCAGAACGGCGCCCGAGAGCGAATTCATGCCGCCCACCACCAGCATGGAAAGGGTGATGAAGGTGAGGCCCAGGTAGAAAGTATCGGGCGTCACCACCCCCACCGAATGGGCGAACATCGCCCCGCCCAGCCCCATCATGGCGCCCGAGATCGTAAAGGCAATGAGGCGCTCGCGCGGAATGTCGACGCCTGAGGCGGCCGCCGCCGTGGCCTCGTCGCGGGCCGCCCGCAGCGCCAGGCCGGAGCGCGAGATGGCGTGGAGATAGGCCACGATCACCACCACCACCGCGCAAATGAAGTAAGGCCAGATCACCCGCACGATGGGAATGCCGACGACCGAGCTCTGGGCGCCGGTGACGCTGTCCCAGTTGGAATAGACCTGGATGATCACCGCCAGCACCGCGAAGGTGGCGATCGAGGCGGCGATGCCGGAAAGCCGCATCAGCACCTTGCCGATGAGATAGGCGCAGACCGCCGCGAACACCGCCGCCGCGATGAGGCCGAGGCTGTAATGCAGCTTGGCGTTGAGGATGATGTCCGGCAGGCCCTTGAGCTTCGATTTCTTCATGGCCGGCAGGATGGTGAGCCAGGCCGTCATATAGGCGCCGAGGCAGGTGAAGCCGATATGGCCGAAGGAGATGACCCCGGAATTGCCGATGAACACATAAAGCCCGACCACCAGCACGACGCGGATGAAGATCTCGATGATGGTCTGGTTGAACGGCCCGGAACCCACCAGCACCGCGGCCAGCGCCAGCGCCGCCAGGATGGCGATCAGGATCACCGGCGTCGTCCAGGTCTGGGCCAGGATGGAGGGGCGCTCGCTCATCCTCACACCCTCTGCTTCGCGGCCTTGGCGGAGAACAGGCCATTGGGCCGCCAGATCAGCATGACGATCACCGCGCCATAGACGAAGGCATCGCGGAAGGGGCGCGCGTCAGGCGGCAGCACCACCTGCATGATCACCGTCGCGGCGCCGATCAGATAGCCCGCCAACACCGCGCCGGGCAGGCTGCCGAGCCCGCCGATCACCGTGGCGACGAAGGCGACCAGCATCAGATTGGCGCCCATCTGGATGTCGACGGTGCCGGTCTGGGTGACCAGGATGAGGCCGATGGCAGCGGCCAGCATGCCGCTCACCGCGAAGGCCAGCATGATCACCAGATTGGCGCGCACCCCCAGCATGCGGGCCATGGTGAAGTTCTCGGCCGCGGCGCGCATTTCAAGCCCGAAGCGGGTGCGCTTCAGGAAGGTGGTGAGCGCCAGCAGGATGACGATGGTGACCACGATGGTGATGACCTGCAGGGGTGGAATGCGGGCGCCGAATATCTCAACCTGCTGCGACAGGTTCGACCACAGGTCGATGGACTTTGGCCGGCTCGAATAAAGCATGAGCAGGAAATATTTGATGACGAAGCCCAGCGCGAAGGAGGCGATCATCATGGTCGCCGGATTGGCGTTGCGGAAGCGCCGGAACACCACGATCTCCGACAATACCGAGAGCCCCGCCCCGATGGCCAGGATCAGCGGCACCAGCAGCACGGTGGGCAGCTTGCCGAGGAATACAATCGCCGCGGCATCAATCGACGGCCACAGCATGGCGAAGACGCAAAACGAGATGTAATCGCCATGCGCGAAGTTGACGAGCCGCATGACGCCAAAGATCAGCGCGATGCCGAGCGCTCCCAGCGCATAGAGGCTGCCGAGGCTCAGGGCATCGAAGAGGATCTGGAGAAGCGCCGTCATGTCAGTGATCCCCATATCCGAAATAGGCCTGGCGGAGCGCATCGCCCTTCACCAGTTCGCGGGCATCGCCCTCGAGCGCCACTTCGCCCGAGCGCATCAGCACCATGCGCCCGCCGGTGAGCCCGGCGCGGGTGGCGCTCTGCTCGACGATCAGCAGCGTGAGGCCGCGGCTGTCGCGCAGCCGGATCAGGGTCGCGTAGACATCGTCGATCACCTTGGGCGCCAGGCCCAGCGACGGCTCGTCGATGGCGATCAGCCTGGGGCCCGCCATCAGCGCGCGGCCGATCACCAGCATCTGCTGCTGCCCGCCGGAGAGCACGCCCGCCTGCTGATCCTTGCGCTCCTTCAACATGGGAAACACGGCGTAGACCTGCTCCAGGTCGCGCGCTGCCTGGTCCCGGTCGGCGCGCATGCCGGTGCCAAGGCGAAGATTTTCCTCAATCGTCAGGCCGCCGAACACTTCGCGGCCTTCCGGCACCATGGAGAAGCCGAGCCGGGCGATGTCTTCCGGCGCCTTGCCGGCGATCTCACGCCCGGCGAAACGGATGAAGCCCTCGCGCGGCGTCACCACCCCGGCGATGGCCTTGAGCAGCGTCGACTTGCCGGCGCCATTGGGCCCGGTCACGAACAGGGTTTCGCCCTCATTGAGCGTGAGGCTCGCCTTGCGCAGCGCGGTGAGCTGGCCGTAGCGGACGGAAATGGCTTCGACCGAAAGCAGGCTCACAGCACGGCTCCTTCGGCGTCCGCCTGGGTTCCCATATAGGCGTGGCGCACTTTTTCGCTGGCCTTGATGACGGCGGGCGGGCCGACCTCGATCACCTCGCCGGAATCGAGCACGTGGATATGGTCGCAGATGTTGAGCACCAGCCCGATGTTATGCTCGATCAACAACACGCCGCATTTCACCTCGGCAATGATGCGCCGGATGAGCTTTGCCAGATCGCTCGCTTCTTCCGCCGACATGCCGGCCGCCGGCTCGTCGAGCAGCAGATAGGACGGCGCCATGATCAGCGCGCGGCCGATGGCCACGCGGCGCTCGTCCGTATAGGGCAGCCCGCCCGCCATGCGCTCCGCGAGATGCGGAATGCCGATCCAGTCCAGCATCGCCTCGGCCTTGTTCGCCGCCTCGCGGCGGGAAAGGCCGAGCCCGACGCCGGTCACCTCCAGATTGTCGAGCACCGAGAGATCGGAAAACAGCCGCCCCGACTGGAACGTGCGGGCGATGCCCTTCTGCCGCACCTTGTGGGGCGGCATGCCAGTGATGGTTTCACCATCCAGCGTCACGCTGCCTTCGCTCGGCTTCTGGAAGCCAGTCAGCACATTGACGAGCGTGGTCTTGCCCGCGCCATTGGGGCCGATGAGCCCGGTCACCGTCTCGCGCGGCACGTCGAGGGTGACGTTCGACAGGGCGCTCAGCCCTTCGAAGGACACCGAGACGCCGGCAGCTGACAGCGACTGGGCCATGCGCGCGGCCTATTTTCCCTTCCGCGTGATGACATAGGACCCGCTGGCGTCGAGCCGCGCCGTCCAGCCCGGCTCGATGACGATGGTGGTGGTCACCTCCTCGATGATGGCGGGCCCGGCGATGGTGGCGCCCGCGCCGAGTTTCGCGCCGTCATAGATCGGCGTGCGGGTGGGCTTGCCGGAGGCGGCGAAGATCGCCTTGCGGTGGCCTTTGAGCGCCCTGGCGGGCGGCTGGCCCTTCCCGAGCTTCGGGGCCCTGGGCTTGTCAATGCGGCCATAGAGGGTGGACTCAATGTTCACCACCTCCACCGCATTGTGGCGCTCGGAATAGGTGTAGAGCTCCTCGTGGCGGCGGTGGAAGGCGTCCTTCACCTTTTCGATGGTGTTTTCATTGATCGGGAAATTGCCGATGTCGACGGTGCATTCATGCACCTGGCCCACATAGCGCATGTCGAGGCTGCGCTTCACGTCGATCTCGGAGGCCTTGAAGCCGTCCTTCTTCAGATGCGCGATGCCCTGCTTCTCGATCGCATTGAACAGCGTGTCGATGCGCTTGCAGGCGGCGGCATTGTCCAGCCGCACCGGCGCGGTGGCCAGGTAGTTGTATTTGACGTCCGAGATGATCTGGCCAAAGGCGCAGAGACCGGAGGCGAGCTTCGGCAGGATGATGGTGCCGATGCCCATCTCGCGGGCCAGCGCGATGATGTGGGCGGCTGTCGCCCCGCCGGCGCCGACCAGCACGAAATCGCGCGGGTCATAGCCGCGCTCCACCGAGACGCGGCGGATGCCGTTGACCATGTTGTTGTTGACGATGGTGTACATGCCATAGGCGGCGCGCTCCACCGAGATGCCGAGCGGATCGGCCACCTTGTTCTTGATGGCCTTGCGCGCCTTGTCGAGATCGAGCGGCAGCTTGCCGCCGAGCAGGCCCTCCGGATTGAGATAGCCCAGCACCAGATTGGCATCAGACGTGGTGGGCTCGGTGCCGCCCTGGCCGTAGCAGGCGGGGCCCGGCTCCGAGCCCGCCGATTGCGGCCCCACCTGGATGAGGCCCAAAGGATCGATCCAGCCGATCGAGCCGCCGCCGGCACCCAGTGTTTCCACCTGGATCATCGGCACGCCGATGCGGTAGCGCAGGAAATCGATGTTCTTGTTGAGGTTGGTCTGGCCGTCCTTGGTGAGCGTGATGTCGAAAGACGTGCCGCCCATGTCCACCGTGATCACGTTCTTCTTCTTGAACGGCGCCGACACATAGAGCCCGGCCTGCGGGGCCGAGGCGGGGCCGGAATTGATGGCATAGACCGAACGGTCGGTCATTGCCTGGCCGATCGCCAGCCCGCCGTTGGACTGGAAATAGCGCACCGGCTGCTGGGCGCCGAGCGCGCGGAAATAGGCATCGACCGCCTCGACATATCTGCGCATCACCGGCGCCAGATAGGCATTGACCACGGCCGTCGAGGTGCGGGTGTATTCGCGCACCTGCGGATAGAGCTCCGAGCCCACGGTGAGGATCGCCCGCGGCATCATCTCGCGCACGATGGCCGCGGCGCGCTGCTCATGCGCCGGGTTCAGCACCGACCAGACGAAGGAAATCGCCACCGTCTCGACGCCTTCCTTCAGGAACAGGTCGCAGGCCGCCCGCACATCCGCCTCGGCCATGGGTGTCCGCACCGAACCGTCGGACAGCACGCGCTCACGCACGCCCTTGCGCAGGTAGCGCGGCACCAGCATGGTGGCGGCTGGATATTCAGGGTCGTAGCGGAAGCCGTCTTCCTTGTGGCCGTTGCGGATCTCGACCGAATCCTCATGGCCCGCCGTGCAGATGAGGCCGGTCTTGCCGCCGCGGTGGGTAATCAGCGCGTTGAGCCCAACCGTGGTGCCGTTGATGCAGAGATCGCAATCGGAGACGAGCGCCGCCGGGCTGATGCCGAAATCATCGGCGATGAGCTTGAGGCCCGTTTCGATGGCCTTGGTGGGGTCCGACGGCGTGGACAGCGCCTTGAACAGCTTGACCTCGCCGGACGCGCGGTTGGCCACCACGAAATCGGTGAATGTGCCGCCGGCGTCGATGCCGAGGCGATATCTGGTGCGCATGTTTCCCGCTCTCCGCTTCAGGCCGCCGACCGCAGCCGCCTTGTGGCGGCCATGTCGACTTCAAGGGTGCCGGAATCGGCGATCACCACGCCATAATCCTCGCGCGCGCCCCTGACCGAGACGAGCCCGTTCTTCACGTCCCACAGGACTTTCTCGATGGGCCGCTCAAAGGGATTGCCATAGCCGCCGCCGCCGGGGTTCATGTTGGTGACCGTCTCGCCCGGCTTGATGGTTTCCATGATGTTGGTGCGCTTGAGGTCCTGCTTGCCGCCGCGCTTCAACACCACGCGGCCGACCTTGGAGTCGATGTCGCGCGAGCGCGCGCCGGCAGCACCCATGGCCGGAATGCGGCGGCCCTCGCCGAAGCCGATGCACAGCATGTCCTTGTCCAGGGGCTCCACCTCCCAGGCGGTGCCCGAGCCGCCGCGGAACTTCCCCGCGCCGCCGCTGTCAGTCATCAGCGAATATTTGTGGATGATGATCGGGTAGGAATATTCGAGCAACTCGACATCGCCCGAGGTGAGCGCGCCGAAGCAGCACTCGGGGCCAACCGCATGCCAGCCATCCTGCTGCGGCGTGGCGCCGCCACCGGAGATGATGGTGGCCAGCACCATGGTGACGAATTCCTCATTGGTGCGCGAATCCCAGCCGGCGATGTTGAGGCCGTTGGCATGGCCCCAGCTGGCCGCCACCTTGGACGGCATGGCTTTCTCGAAGGCGAGCCGCACCGCGTCGGTGAGGGTTTCCATCGGCGTCGTGGTGCAGTTCATGTGCGGGGCCGGTTCCTGGGCGTTGCAGATCGTGCCCTTCGGCCCGAAATCGACGCTCACGCAGCGGTAGAGGCCCTCGTTGTAGGGCGGTGGCAGGGCCGCGAACATCATCAGGCCCAAATAGACGCCGGAATGCGAGTTGCCCTCATAGGAATTGATGAAATAGGGAATCTGCGGCGGCGAGGAGATGGCGATGTGGCACTTGTCGCCCTTGATCGTCACCGTGGCCTTGATCTCGAAATCGCCAAAGCCGTGGCCCGCGTCCTCGAGAATGGCGACGCCCGCATAGGTGCCGTCCGGCACCGTCTTGATCAGCGCCCGCATGTGGCGGTCCGCCATGTCCAGGAGCTCGTTGATGCAGGCATCGACGGTCTTCTCGCCGTATTTGTCGAGCATGGCGATCAGGTTGCGTTCGCCCACCTGGCAGGCGCCGATCAGCGCGTTGAAGTCGCCCTCCTGGTCGCGCCGCGCCCGCATGTTGGTGAGGATCATGTTGATCACGTCATGGCGGGGCTTGCCGCGGTCCCAGATCTTGACCGGCGGAATGCGCAGGCATTCGGCGTAGATTTCCTTGGCGTTGGGATTGTAGCCGGCGGGCACCGGGCCGCCGATATCGGTCAAGTGGCCCTTGCACACCGTCCAGTAGACCAGCTTGCCCTTGTAGAACACCGGCTTGTACATGCAGGTGTCGATGGCGTGGCTGCCGCCGAAGGCCGGATCATTGTGCAGGATCAGGTCGCCCTCGTGGATATCGCCCGCGAAGAACTTCGCCACCGATTTCATGGCCGGAATGAGCGAGCCCAGATGGATGGGAATGTCCTGGCCCTGCAGGATCATCTCCGGTTTGGCGTTGAACAGCGCCGTCGAATAGTCATGCGCGAGGTTGAACACCGAGGAGCGCGCCGTCTTTTCGAGCGACAGCGTCATCTCGCGCTGCGTGGTTTCGAGCACGCCGCGCACCACGGACAAGGTGATCGGGTCGACGTTCGGCTTGCGCCGGGCCCTGGCTTTCATGGCCGTGCTCAGCCCTTCGCCTGTTTCCAGGCGGCGGTGAGCAGGACGGCGCCCAGCGCCAGTTTGAGGATTTCGGCCGAGATGAACGGCACGAACCCGAGGGTGATGGCCTTTTCAGCGCCAAGCAGCGCTGCGAGCCAGCCGACGCCCAGCGCGTAGATCGCCACCTCGCCGGCAAGCAGCATGACGAGCGCCGAAGGCAGCGTGCGCCCGAAGCCGCGGTCAGCCATGTGGCCCACCACGAAAGCCGCCAGCAGGAAGCCGGCGAGATAGCCGCCGGTCGGCCCCGCCATGTAGGCAAGCCCGGCGCCGGTGGCGAAGACCGGCGCGCCGAACGCCCCCAGCGCCAGCCAGGCCAGCACCGTGGCGGCGC
>NZ_JBJTER010000152.1:0-1889 GCF_046093005.1 Aestuariivirga sp. | reverse complement strand
AGCATGTTCAATGCCTGACGCCCTGACCGGCCTGATCGGACACAACTCCCCTCCCCCCGACCTGCTGCTGGGCGAGCCCCTGCGCGACAGGCTGGCGGAAGAGAACGGCCAGCTGATCGCCCGCCGCGACGAACTCCTCGCCGCCGCCGCGCGCATTCCGGCGATCGACAGCGACGATGTCGCCGGCCGCGTGTCGGACTACATCAAACAGCTGACCGCCCTCACCAAGGCGGCGGAGTCGAAGAGGACCGATGCCAAGGAGCCCTATCTTGAGGGCGGGCGCAATATCGACGGCTTCTTCCGGGCCATCACGGACCCGGTCGCAAAGGCCAAGACCGCCATCGAGCGGCGGCTAACAGACTATCTCCGCGACAAGGAAGCCCGGGCCCGCCGGGAACGCGAGGAGCGGGAGCGCAGTGCCCGCCAGGCGGCCGAAACGGCCCGCCGTGAGGCCGAAGCGAAGGCCCGGGCCCTGACGGACGAGCCGAGCCTGGAGGCCGCCATCGCGGCCCAGAAGGCCGCCGAGACGGCCAGCGCCGACCTCGTGAAGGCAAGCCAGGCCGCCGCCGCGAAGCCGGCCGAGCTTTCCCGCACCCGGGGCGACTATGGCGCCGTCTCGTCGCTCCGCACCCAGTGGGACTTCGACGAGATCGACCGCGAAGCCCTCGATCTCGAGGCGCTCCGCTTCCACATCCCCGCCGACGGCCTCGAACGGGCCGTCCGCGCCTTCATCAAGGCCGGCGGCCGCGAGCTCAGCGGCACCCGCATCCACGAGACCACCGTCGCCTCCGTGCGCTGAACAGGAGAATGCTACCCATGAACCAGATTGCCGCCTCCGATACAAAACAGGTCCGCCCCCCATCGCTGCTCGCCGTGATGGCGGAGCGCTATCACATGGACCCGCAGACCTTCGCCAACACGGTCCGCAAGACCGCCATGCCCTCCAATGCCACGAACGAGGAGTTCGCGGCCTTGATGATGGTGGCCAAGGAATACAATCTGAACCCCATCCTCAAGGAGATCCACGCCTTCCCGAAGAAGGGCGGCGGCATCCAGCCCGTCGTCTCGATCGATGGCTGGGTGAGCCTCATCAACCAGCACCCCCAGCTGGACGGCTACCGCTTCGAATGGAAGACCGATGCCAAGGGCGATCCCGTCTCGTGCAAATGCATCATGTACCGGAAGGATCGAAAGCACCCGGTCGAGGTCGAGGAGTTCCTGAGCGAGTGCTTCAGGGCGACCGATCCCTGGAAGATGAAGCACCGCATGCTCCGCCACAAGGCGCTGATCCAGGCGGCGCGCTACGCCTTCGGCCTCAGCGGCGTCATGGACGAGGACGAGGCCGGCCGCATCGCCGCCATGAAGGACATCACGCCCGCCATGCGGCCGCAGATGTCAGACTTCGCCACCGCCGAGCCCGCGGGCCTGGTGTCCGGCGCGGAGACGGTGGACGAGAATACCGGCGAGGTCACCGGGCAGCCTGCCGAACCGCCCGCCGAACCGGCGGACGGGCCAAGCGCCGCGGACGCATGGCAGCTCGGGCATGAGGCGCGCGGCGCGGGCAAGGCCCTCAGGGCGGTGCCGCCCGAGTTCCGGACGCCCGACATGGACGTGTTCGCATCCGCCTGGACCGATGGCTGGCACGCCCGCGACGAGGAAATGGCGGCAGAGAAGAAGTTCTGATGATCGACGCAGTGCTCATCGAAATGGTCCGGCGGATGCTCGAGGTCCAGCACCAATTCTTCGCCGTGAGACGCCAGCCCGGCGCTCACATAGAGACCCTGGAAACATCGAGGCGCTCGGACCATCAACTGGACAAGTCTCTGACCGCGCGCGCACGCAAGCAGGAAGCATTGGTCTGATGTCGATCCGCTTTCATGTCGAGCCTC
>NZ_JBJTER010000151.1:0-2823 GCF_046093005.1 Aestuariivirga sp. | reverse complement strand
ATAGACCTTCAGGGCTCCGGCGTAGGGCGCATAGTCCATCTCGTCCGCGCCGAGGCTCAGCAGCACCTTCGGCGAAGCGGCAGCGATGTCGCCCATCCCGCCCGGCAGCGTGAAGCCGAGCATCAGCGATGCCATGCGCGCCGCCGAGATATGCAGCACGTTGAAGCCGTTCCAGCCCTCACGCACCAGATTGAACTTGTCGACCAGCTTGAGCGCCGCCGGAAGCGCGCCCTTGGCGAGCGCCGCCGCGCCTACGATCACCGCCGGGCGCTTGGCCGACTTCATGACGTCACCCAGTTCTTTGGGCACGCGGTTCAGGAGCTTGAGGTCGGAACCAAGGAAAGTCGCCGGATAGGTCGGATCCCATTCGGGGCCGATGATGTAGACCTTCGCCCCCGCCTTCACCGCCTTCCGCAGGCGGACATTGAGCAGCGCCGCTTCCCAGCGGACATTGCTGCCGACGATCAGGATGGCGTCAGCGGTCTCGATGCCCGCGAAGGTCGAGTTGAAATTCACCGCCGCGAGGTTCGACACGTCATAGGTCATGCCGGTCTGGCGCGCTTCGGTGAGCTGCGAGCCGCAGGCATTGACCAGCGCCTTGGCGGCAAACATCGTCTCGGCATCGAGGAGATCGCCCGCCACCGCCGCAATGCTGGCCTTGTCGCCCTCCAGAGCGGCAGCGATCATGCCGAAAGCCTCGGTCCAGTCGGCGGGCTGCAACTTGCCGTTACGGCGCACCCATACGCGGTCGAGGCGGCGCTTGGTCAGGCCATCGACCTGATAGCGGCCCTTGTCGCTGAGCCACTCCTCGTTGACGTCGTCATTCACCCGCGGCAGCGCGCGCATGACTTCGCGGCCCTTGGAATGGAGCGTGATGTTGGCCCCTACCGCGTCCGAGACGTCGATCGAGAGCGTCTTCTTCAGCTCCCACGGCCGCGCCTCGAAGGCATAGGGCCGCGAGGTCAAAGCGCCGACCGGGCACAGGTCGATCACATTGGCGCTCAATTCATGCGCCGCCGCCTGTTCGAGATAGGTCGTGATCTGCATATCCTCGCCGCGGTACAGCGCGCCGATTTCGTCCACGCCCGCGATCTCTTCGGAGAAGCGCACGCAGCGGGTGCAGTGGATGCAGCGGGTCATGATCGTCTTGATCAGCGGGCCCATGTATTTCTCGGTCACCGCGCGCTTGTTCTCGTGATAGCGCGAGCCGCCGCGGCCATAGGCCACCGCCTGATCCTGAAGATCGCACTCGCCGCCCTGATCGCAGATCGGGCAATCGAGCGGGTGGTTGATGAGCAGGAACTCCATCACGCCTTCTCTGGCCTTCTTGACCATCGGGCTGTCGGTGCGGATTTCCTGACCCTCGGCAGCCGGCAGCGCGCAGGAGGCCTGCGGCTTGGGCGGCCCGGGCTTCACCTCGACGAGGCACATGCGGCAATTGCCGGCGATGGAGAGGCGCTCGTGATAGCAGAAGCGCGGGATTTCCTTCCCCGCCAGCTCGCACGCCTGCAGGACAGTGGCGCCCGCCGGGACCTCGATTTCCTGACCGTCTACGGTGACTTTAGGCATTACTGGTCACCCTTCTTCAAGGTGCGAATTTGAACGATGAGGCCTGCCGACAGCAGTGCCATGGCACCGCCAAAAAGGGCGGTGATGCTCGGATCGGGGACGAAGTGGTAGGTGTCGTGAAGCACGTCGTCCGCGCTGTCCAAAGCGGGCGCGATCAACGCTAAAGCCGCCAACGCGAGCAACAGGACGAAGGCGGCAAGGTTCATTGCAAAAGAGATTGCGGAAAGGCGTGACATCACTCCGCCGCCTCCGCAAACTGCGCGTTGTGTTCGTTGATCCGCCGCTCGAGCTCGGGGCGGAAGTGGCGGATGAGGCCCTGGATCGGCCATGCGGCGGCGTCGCCCAGCGCGCAGATGGTGTGGCCTTCGACCTGCTTGGTGACTTCCTGCAGCATGTCGATTTCCTCGATCGCGGCGTCACCGGTGCGCAGGCGCTCCATCATGCGCCACATCCAGCCCGTGCCCTCGCGGCAGGGGGTGCACTGGCCGCAGGACTCGTGCTTGTAGAAGTAGGAAAGGCGGCTGATCGCGCGGACGATGTCGGTCGACTTGTCCATGACGATGACCGCCGCGGTGCCGAGGCCCGAACCCAGTTCCTTCAGCCCGTCGAAATCCATCGGCGCGTTGCGGATCTGCGCGGCAGGCACCAGCGGAACGGACGAGCCGCCCGGGATTACCGCCAGCAGATTGTCCCACCCGCCGCGAATGCCGCCGCAATGCTTCTCGATCAGCTCCTCGAAGGGAATGCTCATCGCCTCTTCGACCACGCAGGGCTTTTCCACGTGGCCGCTGATCTGGAACAGCTTGGTGCCCTTGTTGTTCTCGCGCCCGAAGGAGGAGAACCACGCAGCCCCGCGCCGCAGGATCGTCGGGGCGACCGCGATGCTCTCGACATTGTTGACCGTGGTCGGGCAGCCATACAGCCCCGCGCCCGCCGGGAACGGGGGTTTCAACCGCGGCTGGCCCTTCTTGCCTTCGAGGCTCTCGATCATCGCGGTCTCTTCGCCGCAGATGTATGCGCCCGCGCCACGGTGCATGAAGACGTCGAAATCATAGCCCGAACCGCAGGCGTTCTTGCCGATCAGCCCGGCGTCATAGGCCTCATGAATCGCCTTCTGGAGCGTCTCGGCCTCACGGATATATTCGCCGCGAATGTAGATGTACGCGGCCCGCGCGCGCATCGCGAAACCGGCGACCAACGCGCCTTCGACCAGCTTGTGCGGATCGTGGCGGATGATCTCGCGGTCCTTGCAGC
>NZ_JBJTER010000150.1:0-29496 GCF_046093005.1 Aestuariivirga sp. | reverse complement strand
AGCCCGTCGCGCAGGATGGCGAGATAGTCCTCCACCACCGTGCCGCTCTCCTGCAGGGGCAGCCCGTGGCGTTCGAGGATTTCCGCGAGGATGTGCTCATCGTTGCGGATGTGGTAGCTGTCCCAGTCGCGCGACAGGCCTGTGATACCATGGAGTCGTTCGAAGGCGAGGAAGAAGGCGTCCTCCTCGGGTGCCGTCAGTTCGAGCAGCACCCCGTCGACATCGAAGATGACGGCGCTATCCATGGACCATGCGCGGCGTCATCTCGATCAGCGTCGGGCCGTCAGCGGCCAGGGCGGCGCGGATGGCGGCAGCCAGCGCCTTGAGGTTTTCCGGCCGGTCAGCGCGCAGCCCATAGGCCCGCGCCAGCATCTGGAAATCGGGGTTCCTGAGCGTCACCGCATTGGGCTGGATGCCCTTCCGCACCATGTCGTCGCGGATCTGGCCCAGCGCGTCATTGTTCCACAGAAGCACGATGATGGGCAGCCCGTGCTCGGCGGCGGTGCCGAGCTCGTTCAGCGTATATTGCAGGCCATAATCGCCGATCATCACCGCCACCGGCGTGTCCGGCCGCCCGAACCTGGCGCCGATGCCGGCGGGCAGCGCGAAGCCCAGCGTGCCGAAGCCCACCGGGTGGATCCAGGTGCGCGGCTTCGACACCGGAAAAATCTCATTGGCGGCATAGGCGATCTGCGTCATGTCGGAGCAGATCACGGTGTCCTCCGGCAATGACTCGCGGATGACGCCCAGCACCTTTGCCAGCATGGCGCGCAATTGATCGGGCTCGCCGCGGTCAAAGCGCGCCTTCGCTTCGCCCGGCCTGTCCACGATGCCAGCGGCAATCATTGCCAGCGCCTGCCGGGCATCGCCGAGAATGGCAATCTCGGCGGTGTGCGGCCGGGCGATGACGGCGGGGTCGATATCGATGCGGATCAGGTTTTTCTCGATGACCACGCGGTCATTCCAGAAATCCGTTTCCGACAGCTCCGAGCCCACGCACAGGATGGCGTCCGATTCCGGGAACATGTTCCAGATCGCGTCATGGCCCATCACATAGCCGAGGCACAGCGGATGACCGGCGGGAACCGCACCCTTGCCCGCCGTAGTGGTGACGATCGGCGCCTTGAGCTTTTCGGCGATCTCGCATGCGGCCTTTCCGGCCTGCAGCGCACCGCCGCCCAGCAGAATGAGCGGCGACTTCGCGGCATTGAGCCTGGCGACGGCCTGCGCGATGTCGCCCGGCGCCGGCGCCGGCAGGCCCGGAAGCCCCCGCGCCTCCCAGCCCTCGCCCGCCGGCTCTTTCAGGAGATCGAGCGGAATTTCGAGATAGGCCGGGCGCGGCCGCTGGCTGGCGAACTGCGCGAAGGCCCGCGCCACGCCGTCACGCACGTCCTTCGGCGTATAGGCGCGCATGGCGAGCGCGGTGACGCTGGCCGCCGCCCCGCGCTGATCGATCATCTCATGGAGGCGGCCGCGGCCCTGCGCCGAATCCGTGATGTCCAGCGCCGAGGAAATTACCAGCACATTGCTGGAATCGGACCACGCCTGCCCCAGCGGCGTGAGAATATTGGTGAGCCCCGGCCCGGTGATGGTGAAGCACACGCCGGGCTTGCCGGTCGCACGCGCATAGCCATCCGCCATGAAACCGGCGCCCTGCTCATGACGCGCCAGAACATGCCTGATCTTCGAGCGCGGCAGCGCCCGGTACATTTCCACGTTATGCACGCCGGGAATGCCGAACACCGTATCGACGCCATAGGCTTCGAGCAGCCCGGCGAGGGCTTCACCGGTCGAGACTTCGGGGCGGTCAGGCATGTCAGGCGGCTTCCGTATCGGATCGCGGTGGCGTTAGAGCATGGCATGCCACAAGGCTGTGCCCACGCGCAAGAAGTGCTGGCTGAAGCCCGGCGCAGGGCGCGAAACAATCCGGGCAGCGCGGGTGAAAGCTGCAGCCCGATGGTGGCGCGAGCGGCGAGGGAAGCTCGCCCGCAAGCACGATGCGCTGGCGGCGTGCCTCAGGGTCTGGCCGCGGCGTGGCCGACAGCAGGGCCTTGGTGTAGGGGTGCCGCGGATCCTCGAAGATCGCCGCGCGCGGACCCTGCTCCACGGCCCGGCCGAGATACATCACCATCACCTCATCGGCGATGTGGCGCACCACCGACAGATCATGGCTGATGAACAGATAGGCGAGATTGTGCTTCTCCTGCAGGTCCGCGAGCAGGTTCAGGACCTGCGCCTGGATCGACACGTCGAGCGCCGAAACCGGCTCGTCCAGCACCAGCACCTCGGGCTCCAGCATCAGGGCGCGCGCGATGGCGATGCGCTGGCGCTGGCCGCCTGAAAACATATGCGGATAACGGTCATAGTGTTCAGGCCGCAGGCCCACGGCGGCCATCATGAGGCGCGCCTTCTCGCTGCGTTCGGCGGCGCTCATCGTGGTATTGACCAGCAACGGCTCTTCCAGCGCATGGCCGATCTTCTGGCGCGGATTGAGCGAGCCATAGGGATTCTGGAACACGATCTGCACCCGCGGCCGCAAGGCGCGCAGCGTGGCCGGCGTGACGCCGGCGATCTCCTGCCCGGCAATCACCAGCGAGCCGGATGTGGGAGGCTCGATCATGGTGACAAGGCGGGCAAGCGTGGACTTGCCACAACCCGATTCCCCGACGACGGCCAGCGTCTTGCCACGCGCGAGCGTGAAGCTGGCGCCATCCAGCGCCTTGAGTGTTGCCGGCCGCGCGAAAGCGCCGCGTCCCACGCTGTAATGGCGCGTCAGGTTCTGCGCGGTGACGACGACGCTCATGCCACCCTCGCTTTGGGGCCCGGATGGCCCTCGGCCAATCCTTCGTGCAGCGGATAATGGCACAGAGCGCCCGAAAGCCGTGGCGGCTTCGTGGTGCGGCAGAGCTCGGTGGCCAGCGGGCAGCGCGGCGAAAACAGGCAGCCCGCGGGCCGGTCGAACTGGCCGGGCACCACCCCCGGAATCGAAGGCAGCCGGCGGCCCGTGGCGCGCTCGGGAAGGGCCGCAAGCAGGGCCGCGGTGTAAGGGTGGCGTGGATCGCGGAAAAGATCGGCCACCGACTGCTCTTCCACCTTCTGCCCCGCGTACTGCACGCTCACCCGCTTCGCGGTTTCGGCGACAACGCCCATCGAATGGGTGATCAGCACCAGGCCCATGCCGGTCTCGCGCTGCAGCCTGACGAGCAGCTCCAGTATCTGCGCCTGGATGGTGACATCGAGCGCCGTCGTCGGTTCGTCCGCGATCAGGAGCTTTGGGCCGCAGGCGATGGCCATGGCGATCATCACCCGCTGGTTCATGCCGCCTGACAGCTGATGAGGAAAAGCCGGCAGCCGCTGCTCGGGTGACGGAATGCCGACCAGGCTCAGAAGCTCCACCGCCCGCGCCGTGCGTTCGGCCCTGGTGAGGCCGAGATGGGCCTTGAGCGCCTCGGTGATCTGGTAGCCCACGGTGAAGCAGGGATTGAGGCTCGACACCGGCTCCTGGAAAATCATGGCGATGTCCTTGCCGATGATCTTGCGGCGCTCGCTTGCTGAAAGCGTGAGCAGGTCGCGGCCCTCGAAGCGCATCCGGTCCGCCGTCACCTGCGCGGTCCACGGCAGCAGACCCATGACGGCAAGCATGGCAACCGACTTGCCCGCGCCCGATTCGCCGACGATCGCCAGCACCTCACCCTTCTCGACGCTGAGCGACACGCCGTCCACGGCGCGGAACAGGCCGGAGCCGGTCTTGAAGGTGACGGTGAGGTTTTCGATTTCAAGCAGGGCCCCGGCCATCAGCTTCTCCTCAGCCGCGGGTCGAGCGCATCGCGCAAACCGTCGCCCATCAGGTTGATGGCCAGCACCGTGGTCAGGATCGCCAGCCCCGGAAAGGCCATGACCCAGGGGTGCGACAGCATCAGGTCACGCGTGTCGGCCAGCATGGCGCCCCACTCCGGCATTGGCGGCTGGGCGCCGAGACCGAGGAAGCCAAGCCCCGCCGCCTCGAGAATGGCGTCCGAGAGGCCGAGTGCCGCCTGAACAATCAACGGCGCCAGGCAATTGGGCAGCACCGTCACCGTCATCAGCCGGAATTTGCGCACGCCGGAGACTTTGGCGGCGGTCACATAATCCTTGCTCAGCTCGGCGAGGGCCGAGGCGCGCACCAGCCGCACATAGCGCGGCAGGCCGACGATGGTGACGGCGACGATGGTGTTGGTGAGGTTGGGCCCGATGATGGCGATGATCAGGATGGCCAGCACCAGCGACGGGATCGCCATGATCAGGTCCATCACCCGGATGATCAGGACATCGACGATGCCTCCGAAGAACGCGGCAACAAGGCCCAGCGCCACCCCCACCAGCATGGAGACCACCATCACCGCAAGACCGATGAACAGCGAGACGCGCGCCCCATACATGAGCCGCGAGAGCATATCGCGGCCCACCGCATCGGTGCCGAGCAGAAACCGCGAGTCGCTTCCTTCGGCCCAGAAAGGCGGCAGCTTGGAGAAGCCGCGGAACTGTTCCAGCGGATCATGCGGGGCCAGCACATTGGCAAAGATCGCGACGAAGAAAATGATGCTCACCACGATGAGCCCCGCTACCGCGCCCCGGTTCTCGCGGAAGGCGCGCCAGAAGGCGCGGACCGGGCCAGGCGGCGCCGGCGCGGCAGCGGCTGTCTGATCACTTGGCATGGCGGATCCTCGGGTTGATCAGGCCGTAGAGCATGTCGACAACAAGGTTTACGACGATCACGATGCTGGCAATCAGCATGATGCCGCCCTGCAGCGCCGGATAGTCACGCCGGTTGATCGACTCGATCAGCCATTTGCCAACACCGGGCCAGGAGAAGATCGTCTCCGTCAGCACCGCGCCAGCCAGCAGACCGCCCACCTGCAGGCCGATCACGGTCACCACTGGGATCAGCGCGTTTCTGAGCGCATGAATGCCGACGACCCGCGTCCAGGAGAGGCCCTTGGCGCGCGCGGTGCGCACATAGTCTTCCTCCAGCACCTCCAGCATGGAGGACCGCGTCATCCGCGCGATGACGGCCAGCGGCACCGTGCCGAGCACCACCATCGGCAGGATGAGATGATGCACGGCATCGAGGAACGCGCCCTTCTGCCCAGAGAGCAGTGAATCGATGAGCATGAAGCCGGTCACCGGCTCGTAATAGAACTTGATGAGGTCGACGCGGCCAGACACGGGCGTCAGGCCGAGCGTATTGGACATCAGCAGGATGAGGAGAAGGCCCCACCAGAAGATCGGCATCGAATAGCCGGTCAGCGCCAGGCCCATCAGCGTCTGGTCATAGAGGCCGCCGCGGCGCGAGGCGGCGATCACGCCCGCCGGAATGCCGAGCACGATCGCAAAAATCATGGCGGTGGCGGTGAGTTCCAGCGTGGCCGGAAACAGCGTCAGGAATTCATGCAGCACCGGCGCCTTGGAGATGATGGAGGTTCCAAAATCGCCGTGCAGCAGGGCGTTGGCATAGTCGAGGAACTGTTTCCACACCGGCTGGTCGAGGCCCATCTCATGGCGGAGCTCGGCCAGACGCTCCGGCGAAATGCCACGCTCGCCCTTGCGCACCTCGATCGGATCGCCAGGCACCAGCCTGATCATCACAAAGGTGATGAACATCAGCGCGATGAAGGTTGGGATGGTCAGCGCCAGGCGCTTGAGCAGAAACCGGAACATTGGCACCTGTTGCTGGTGTCCGAGGCCGCCGCGAGGCCGGAGACCCCTCCCCCGGCGAAGCGCCGGGAGAGGGGCGACGTCGTTGTCTACTCTGTGATATCGACGTTCTGGAACTCATGCGCGCCGAGCGGGCTCACCTTGTAGCCCGTCACCGTCTTGCGGATCGGCTCGAACACGGTGGAGTGGGCGATATTGACCCACGGCACCTCCGCCGCGACGATCTCCTGGGCGCGCTTGTAGAGCTTGGCGCGCTCCGCCTGGTCGGTGATCTGGACGGCCTTGTTGACGACCTCCTGGAACTCCTTGTTGCACCACTTCGGAATGTTGTTGCCGTTGGGCCTTCCTTCGGCGTTGCAGCCCAGCAGCACCGCGAGGAAGTTGTCCGGATCGCCGTTGTCGCCGGTCCAGCCGAGCATGCCTGTCTGGTGCTCGCCCGCCTGCATGCGCTTGCGGTATTCGCCCCACTCATAGGAAACGAGCGTCGCCTCGATGCCCACTTTCGCAAGATCGGCCTGGATCATTTCGGCCATGCGCTTGGCATTGGGGTTGTAGGGGCGCTGCACCGGCATCCACCAGATGTCGGTCTTGAGGCCCTCGACGCCGGCGGCCTTCAGCATTTCCTGGGCCTTCGCGGGGTCATAGGGAATGTCGACCGTTTCCTCGTTGTAGGACCACATGGTCGGCGGAATCGGGTTCTTCGCCTTCTGGCCGGCACCCTGGTAGACCTCCGAGATGATCGCGTCGCGGTCGATCGCCATGGCGATGGCCCTGCGCACCTCCGGCTTGTCAAACGGCGGCTTCTGCGCGTTGAGCGCGTAATAGCCGATGTTGAGGCCTGCCTGCTCCAGCACGTTGACGTCGGCGTTCTGCTTCATGTCGGGAAGATCGGCCGGGTTCGGCGCGATCATCACCTGGCACTCATTGGCCTTGAGCTTGGCATAGCGCGCCGTGGCGTCGGGGGTGATGGCATAGACCAGATCGTCGATCTTGGGCTTGCCGGCCCAGCCGTCGAAGGCCTTGAAGCGGATCACCGCGTCCTTCTGATAGTTCACGAACTGGAAGGAGCCAGTCCCCACCGGGATCTGATCGAACTGCTCCGGCGTGCCCTTGTCCATCAGGAACTTCGCATACTCCGCCGAATGGATGGTGGCGAAATCCATGGCGAAATTGGCGATGATCGGCGCGTTGGGTGCGGTGAGCTTGATCACCACCGTCATGTCGTCATCGCCCTTGCTGATCGATTCGATCAGGTCGGGCATGCCCATGTCGTTGAAATAGTCATAGGAGCCACCCGACACCTTGGCGTAGGGGTGATCGGGGTTCCGCTGGCGCTCGAAGGACCAGATCACGTCTTCGGCGGTGAGGTCCCGGGTGGGCGTGAAGCCATTGACGCCCGCATGAAACTTGACGCTCGGACGCAGCTTGAAGGTGATGGTCTTGCCGTCCTCCGAGACGGTCCAGCTCTCGGCAAGGCCGGGCTCGACCTGGGTGGTGCCGGGGGTAAACTGAACCAGCCGGTTGTAGACCGGGCGGGCGGCATCGAAGCTGGTGCCAGTGGTGTTGATGGCCGGGGTGAAGTTCTCCGGCGAGCCTTCCGAGCAGTAGACCAGCGACTTGGCGCTGGCTGCGCCCGTTATCAGCATGCTCGAAGCCAGCAGGGCTGCGCCCAGCAAAGTTCGGATCTTCATGTTTCTCTCCCTGTAAATAGGCACCGGCCCTTGAAGCACGGCAATTCACTTAAGCACGTTTCCGGGGGCAACGTCATCCCGTCCGCCCAAGAGTTGTTTACCGGGCAGCGTTGCATTGGCAAGATAGGGCGGCTTGAAGGAGCCCCGCCATGACCTATGCTGTTTCGTCCGAGACGATCGAAGATTTCCGCCGTGACGGCGCCTGTGTGATCAGGGGGCCTTTCAAGGACTGGATGGAGACGCTGCGCAGGGGCGTGGCGCGCAATCTGGCGGAGCCATCGGCGGATGTAAGGATCTACCAGGGCAAGGAGGGGGCCGGGCGTTTCGTCGGCGATTACTGCAACTGGGCGCGCATTCCCGAATACAAGGATTTCATCTTCCAGTCGGATGCCCCCCGGATTGGCCGCGCCCTGATGGGTACGCGCACCGTGCGCCTGTTTCACGAGCATGTGCTGGTCAAGGAGCCGGGCGCCGACGTGCCCACGCCATGGCACCAGGACCAGCCCTATTACTGCCTCGACGGAACCGACACGGTGTCACTGTGGATTCCGCTCGATACGGTGCCGCGCGAGCGCAGCATCGAATTCGTGGCCGGCTCGCACCGCTGGGGCAAGTATTACCGCCCCGAGCGCTTCAACAAGACGGCGCTCGATGACAACGACGGACTCGAACCGGTGCCGGACATCGAAGGCGACCGCAGCAAATACAGGATTCTCGGCTGGGCGCTGGAACCGGGCGATGCGGTGGCCTTCAACTATCTGACGCTGCATGGCGCACCCGCCAACAAGAGCAAGCAGGACCAGCGCCGGGCCTTCTCGCTGCGGCTGATCGGCGATGATGTGCGCTTCGCCCGGCGCGAAGGCATCACCACCTCGCCGCCGTTCCGCGATGTGAAGCTTGAGCCCGGCGCCGTGATGGACGCGCCGGAGTTTCCGCTGCTGGCGGGCTGAACGCGGTCTGACTAGGCCTTGCGCTTCCTGAAGAAGTTGCGCTCCAGCGTCGCGAAGGCGCGCTGATAGACGTTTTCCTCGGTGCGCGGGATCAGCACCACGTCATCCTGGGCGCTCGCCACCCAGTCACCCGTCCACACGCCGAAGGTCGTGTTGTCGGCGGTCACCGGCCACAGCCGCGGGCCCGAAACATAGTTCATCCAAGGGGTGTCGCACTTGGTGATGCGGTAGGAGAAGCTGCGCGTGATGTCACACAGGTGGAGCAGCTCCTCGTTGAGATGGCCGTCGCCGAAATAGAAATCGCGGATGCCGGAGACCTTGTCGGGCCGCTGGCGCTTCAGCATCCGCATGCGGGTGATCTCCCCGTGCCAGGCGCCCATGCCGGCGAAATCGCGCATGATCTTCCACACCTCCTCGACCGGGCCGCCGATCACCCGCGACGTCCACACCTTGTTGGGCTGGTAGCCCTTCCAGCGCACGGCGCCCGGTGGCCGCTTGGGCCTCGTCCTGGCAATGATCTTCGCCAGATTGCGGAAATTCGTTGCGAACACGTCCTGCGACACGATCTTCTCGTATCTGCCTTCCTCGCCCGGCGCCTCGTCGAAGGTGGCCTCCCATTCGGCGAAAGTGTGGTCGCTGTGCGTGACCGGATAGAGCCTGAGGGTGGCGAGGTAGTTCTTCACCGGAAAAGCCCGCGTCTCGAAATTGTAGGAAAAGCAGTGTCGGGCGTCATCCAGCATCAGCAGACGCTCGCGGACATGCGTGCCGTTGGCAACGTGAAAGGAGCGTACGCAGCCCACCACATCGGAATCGAGTCCGTTCTCGATGCGCGAGGTCTTGACGCCGTTGGCCCAGGCGGGGAGCCCGTTGAAATCGCGCACCAGGCTCCAGACGGTTTCAACCGGGGCCTTGAGAATGATGCTGGCATAGGCGCGGGCCATGTTAGACTCCTGTGGCGATGTCGCGGAAAGCGGCGGCGCAGGCTTCGGCGAAGGCCTGGTCGTTGATGTGGGCATCGACCTCGATGAGGCGGCGGTTGGGTGCCGGCGCGAAGCCCGCGCGGATCGCATCGAACAGCGCCTGGTCCGCCACGGGATCGTGAAACGGTTTTCCCGGCGCATCGAGCGCGGAAACGCCCTTGAGCGGCAGCATGAGGCGCGCCGGGCCCTGCATGCGGTTGACGCGGTCAACAATCCATGCGCCGGTCGCCGCGTTTTCCTCAGGCGTGGTGCGCATCAGCGTTACTTGCGCGTTGTGAACATAAAGGTTCCGCGCCGCATGGCGCGCCGGCACCGTCTCACGCCCGCCGAAATTCACCATGTCCACCGCGCCCACCGCGCCTACCCAGGGAATGCGGCTGCGGATCACCGCGCCGAACCGGTCCTCCGTGCAGGCGAGTACGCCGCCGAACAGCAAGTCGGCCACCTCGGTGGTGGTGATGTCGAGCGCCGCCCTGATCAGCCCGGACTCGATCAGCTTCTCGAAACATTGCCCGCCGGTGCCGGTGGCGTGGAAGACGAAACATTCCCAGTCATCGCCCAGCAGGCGGCGGATTTCGGTGACGGCCGGCGTGGTGACGCCGAACATGGTGAGGCCCACGGCGGGCCGTTCCCCTGAAGCCGCCGCAACCGCATGGCGGGCCATGCCGGCGGCGGCATGCGCGGCATTGCCGATGACCACGCGGGTGATGGCGTTGAGCCCCGCCACATCGGCCACCGCATGCATCATCATGATGTCGGTTGGCCCCACATAGGGCGCCACGTTGCCAGATGCCATGGTGGACACCATCAGCTTCGGCACGCCCACCGGCAACGCCCGCATGGCGGCCGTCACCATGGCGGTGTTGCCGCCGCCGCCCAGCCCCAGCACCGCGCCGATATCGGTCCGCGTCAGCAGGAAGCGGCGCAGCGCCTCCGCCATGGCCGTGACGGCCTCGCCGCGATCGGTCAGGCCCAGCACGGCGCCCGCCCCTCGCGGATGATGCGCCGCCACCATGGCGGGCGCGACATCGACCGCGGCATCGCTCTGCGTGGTCGAGATATCGACCAGCACCACCGGCACGCCGGTGGCGGCGACGCAGTCAGCCGCATAGCGGAGTTCCGCCGCCTTGGTGTCGCAGGTGCCGACGATATAGACCGGCTTCACGTCAGGCCTTGGCCCAGCCCTGCTTCATGTTGCGGTATCCGAACTTGTAGACCTCTTCCGGATTGGGCGCGAAATCGCGCCACACGCGGGTGGCGGCGGCCAGCGCCGGCATGGCGCGGCCGAAGGCCTCGATGGTGAGGAAGCCATCATATTTCGATTTCTTCAGCGCCTTATAGGTCTCGGCCCACGGCACATGGCCCTTGCCAGGCGTGCCGCGGTCATTCTCGGAGATGTGGACATGCACCATGTGCGGCCGGATGGTCTTGATGGCGCCCACCGGGTCCTTCTCCTCGATGTTGCAGTGGAAGGTGTCATACATCGCCTTGATCGCCGGATGGTTCACCTCCGCCACATAGGCCGCAAGCTGCTCCATCGTGTTGAGGAAATAGCACTCGAAGCGGTTGAGGGCTTCGAGCGCGAAGGTGACGTTTTTCCTCGCGGCATAATCGCCGGCCCGCTTGTGGAAGGAGAGCGCCCGCTTGCGCTCCGCCGCGGTGGGGGGCGCGCCGGTGAAATAGCCGAGTTCCGAATGCATCGGCCCGCCCAGGATATTGGCGCCGAGGGCCGCCGTGCAGTCGATCGTCCATTTGGCATAATCGACGGCGGCCTTCTGGTGCGCCTTGTCCGGCGACAGCGGGTTCTTGCCAGCCGGCCCGATCACGCTGACGACACTGCGCGACAGGCCGATCTTTTCGAGGAGCTCGCCCAGCCGCGCGTAATGCGCCGGATCGCCCTCGAACATCGGAATCTCGACGCCGTCATAGCCCGTCTTTTTCAGGGCCCGGAGAATGGGCTCATGCGCGAGCGTGACATGCGGCGTCCACAGCAGAAGATTGAAACCCAGTTTCATCGGCGTGCCCTCCCTGGAAAGCGCGCAGGACAAACCGGTTCGCGGCGCTTGTCAACCGGGCTGCCTAGGCAAACAGCCGGGCGCCGGTCTCAACCATGATGTGAACGCCAATGCCCGCCGCGATCAACCCGGCCAGCGCCTGCAAGCCGCGGCTCGCCCAGGTGAGCGCGCCCGACGCGAGCGACAGCGGCACGGCGATCACCGCCGAGAACATCGCCATGCCGGCCACCGAGCCCAGTCCGAACAGCACCATGAAGGCAAGGCCCAGCGGCACCGAAGGGGCCGATGACGCGGCAAGCGCCACCAGCGCCGCCGAACCGGCAAGCCCGTGAACCATGCCCACCGCCAGGCTCCGCCCCCAGCCTGCTGCCGGGTGGGCGTGGGCATGGCTGCTCAGGGCATGGTTGCGCACGTCACCTTCATGGCTGTGGGCGTGGAAATGGATGTCGTCCGGGCCATGGCGGTGAACGTGAAAGTGGATGCGCGCCTTGATCAGCGCATAGATCAGCCGCCCGCCCAGCAGCACGAGCATGACGCCGACCGCGAATTCAAGCCCGTCGGCCAGCCGTTCATCAAGAGACAGCTTCAGGGCATAGACGGCGCCACCGAAGGCGCCCAGCGTCAGGGCATGGCCCAGGCCCCACACCGCGCCATGCCGCATGATGCGGCGAACCCCGGTCTTGTCGGCGGCGATCGAGGCGACGGCGGCAATGTGGTCAGCCTCAAGCGCATGCTGAAGGCCGAGGAGGAAGCCAAACACAATCCAGGTAAGCATGGACCCCCTATAGCTGCGCCCGACAGCCGGTGCCAGAGCAAGTTGGGCTTGGACCAAACAATCCGTTCTTGCCAGGCGTCACGCCAGCGAAAGCTGCGGCCCTGCTGTGACGGCGAGAAGCTGGACCGGTTACAAACGGCGAAACATTTCAATCACAGAAGAACACGCTCCGGTCGCGGCAGCGTTCAGCCAAGATGGCAGCCCGGCTTGTGGCGGCCCGCCAGATAGGCAGCGATGAGCTGGTGGAAACGCGTGCGGCCGAAGCTCGGGAAATGGCCGCCATGCACCGTGGCCACCGGCAAGGCCGAGAGGCGCCGCAGCGTTTCCTCATATTGGTTCACATCGGAGTGGTAGGCATCATCGATCAGCGGTCCGTCATAGATGATGTCGCCTGAGAGGAAGATCCCGGTCTTCGCCTCGAACAGCCCGATGCCGCCCGGCGAATGTCCCGGCGTGTGCACCACTTCGAAGGCCCGGTCGCCCAGCGAGATCACCTCGCCATGATCGAGGATGCGGTCAGCAACCGCCGGCTTCACGTGGTAGCGCGCCGCATCCCAGCCTTCCGGCAGCGCGTCGAACATCTCGTCGGTGGCATAGCGCCCCGCCAGCGTCCAGTCATTGCGGGGATCGGCGAGGATATGGGCTTCCGCCCGGTGCACGGCGCAACCGCCGAACTCATGGTGGCAGCCGATATGATCGAAATGGGTGTGGCTCGCCACGCAGATCAGCGCCCGTTCCGAGACCAGCGGCACATGCGCCCGCAGGCTGAAAGCCCCAAGCCCCGAATCGAACAGCAGGTCGCGGTCGCGGCCGCGCACATGCCAGATGTTGCAGCGGTAGAACGGCTTGATCCACGGCTCATGGATCAGCGTCACGCCATCGGCAAAGCGGATCGTCTCATACCATTGCGAAGGCCCGATGCGGAGTTCCATCGCCTACTCCTTGAGCGCGATGCCGTGCCGCGCGTCGATCGCCAGCATCGCCTGATCGCCCGCCGCGATCGCCGTTTCGGCGGGAAGCCGGGCGAGCAGCATGACGCCGTTCACCCGCGCCGTCACCCGCTTGAAACTTCCCTGATAGACGACATCCACCACATCGGCGGCGAGCGCTCCGCCCAGCGCGACATGCTCCGGCCGGATGGCCACATGGCTGGCGCCGGCCGGCGCCGAAAACCGCCCCAGCGCGGTGTCGATGACGCCATTCGCCATGCGCCCCGGCACGATGGTGCTTTCACCCATGAACGTGGCGGCGAAAATCGACGCGGGCCTTGCATAGACGCGTTCGGGCGGCCCCTGGTCCTCGATGCGGCCGTGGTTCATCACCACCAGATGATCGGCAAGCGCCATGGCCTCTTCCTGGTCATGGGTCACATGCACGAAAGCCGTGCCCACCCGCCGCTGGATGGCTTTCAGCTCATCCTGCATCTGGCGGCGCAGTTTGAGGTCCAGTGCGCCCAGCGGCTCGTCGAGCAGCAGCACCGCGGGCTCCACCAGCAGCGCGCGGGCCAGCGCCACGCGCTGCCGCTGCCCGCCCGACAATTGATGCGGCTTCTTGTCAAATGCCGCGGCGAGGCCCACGACCTCCAGCATGGCGCGCGCCCGGCCGTCGCGCTCGGCGCGCGCCACGCCTTTCATGCGCAGGCCAAAGCCCACATTGGCCCCCGCCGTCAGGTGCGGAAACAGCGCATAGTCCTGGAACACGGTGGCGGTCGGCCGCCGGGCCGGCGCGAGGCGCGTACAGTCCACGCCGTCGATCAGCACGGAGCCTTCATCCGGGGCCAGGAAACCGCCGAGGATCGACAGAAGCGTCGTCTTGCCGGAGCCCGAAGGCCCCAGCAGCACGGTGTAGCTGCCGCGGGCGAGGCTGAGCGAAACACCGGACAGCACCGGACCCGCGCCGAAACTGTGCGTGATGTTCCCGATCGCGACCAGCGGCGTCATGCGGGGCGCTTCCGGAAAGCGACGATTTCGAAGGCGATGGCCAGCAGCACCGAGACGCCGCACACCAGCGCCCCCACCGCATTGGTCTTGGGGTTGAGCCCGGCGCGCAGCATGTTCCAGATTTCAACCGGCAGTGTTGTCTCGAAGCGGGTGAGCAGGAAGGTGATCACGAATTCGTCCCAGGAGAAGGTCATGGCGAGGAAGAAGGCGGCAAACAGCGCCGGCCACAGCATCGGCGCGGTGACCAGCAGCAGCACCTTGATTTCGCTCGCCCCGAGGTCGCGCGCCGCGCGTTCGATATTGGCCTGATGGGCGCCCATCTGGCTGTAGATAATGGCGAAGCAGAGCGGCAGGTTGATCACCACATGGCCGATCCCCGCCGCGGCCAGCGACTTCGGAACGCCGATCCGGTTGAACAGGATCAACAGCCCCATGCCGATGATGAGATAGCTCACCGCCAGCGGCAATGTGATCAGTCCACGGATCAAGGCCGAGGCCGGCAAATGGAACCGCGCCAGGCCCCAGGCGGCGAGAAAGCCCATCAGCGTGGCCAGCGCCGAGGTGACCACGGCGAGGATCACCGAATTGGCCAGCCCCGCGGTCAGCCGGGCATCGCCCAGCACCGCCCCATACCAGCGCAGCGACGGGCCGTTGAACGGCGGAATCGGAAACAGCGTGCCCTGGAAGGAGAACAGCACCAGCACCGCCACGGGGAGAAAGATGAAGCCGTAGAACAGCACGGCATAAATGATGGCCAGACCGCGCATATCTTCAGGCCCGCTCGATCTTCAGCCAGCGGGCGCAGGCGAGATAGGCCACGCTGACCACCGCCATCAGGATCAGCGACAGCGCCGAGGCGGAGGCGAAATCACCGCGCCGGCCGATCTGCATCATGATCAGCTGCGGCATGAGGAGTTCATTGTTGCCGCCCAGAATCTGCGGCGTGATGTAGTCGCCGATCGCCAGCACGAAGGTGAGAAAGGCGCCCACCATGATCCCCGGCAGCGTCAGCGGCAGGATGACATGGATGAAGGACTGATAGGCCGAGGCGCCGAGATCGGCCGCCGCCTTGCGGTAATTGGGCGAGAGCTGTTTGAGATTGGCGTAGATGGTCAGCGTCAGCAGCATGGCGAAGAAATGCACAAAACCGATCACCGTGGCGCCGCGGGTATTGGCGATCTGCATGGGCTCCGCCAGCAGTCCGAGGCCCATGAGCGCGGAATTGACAACGCCTTTTTCAGCCAGCACCAGCAGCCAGGAATAAGAGCGCACCACATAGGAGGTCCAGAACGGCAGCACGGCGAGCATCAGCGCCAGCCGCTGCCAGCGTTCGGGCACCATGAAGGCGAGAATCCAGGCGAAGGGATAGGCGATCAGCACCGAGGCCACCGTGACGATCAGCGTCACCTCCAGCGAATTCGCCAGGGCGCGGCGGTAGCTGGCGTTGCTGAAGAACTGCGCATAGGCGTCGAGGCCTATCCCCTTGCCGCTGCCAAGCCCGAGGCTCACCAGCCCCATGGCCAGGAACGGCAGGACGAAGAAGGCCAGCGTCCACAGCAATGCCGGTGTGACGCTGGCCCAGCCGGTGCGATTGGCCGCCGCGGCGCTCACGGCGCCTGGATCATTTCGGTCCAGAGGTCCTGCATCTTCTTGTCGAGGTCTTCCGACGGCGCGGGGTAGCCTTGGGCGCGCTTGAGGAATTCGCCCTGTTCGTCGAAGCGCAGGATCGTCTTCTGCTCGTCGCTCAAGGCCGCCTGCTTGTTGGCCGGCATGCCCCAATAGCAGGCGGAGGTGGCGAGCCGCGCCTGGCCCTCGGGGCTCAGGACGTACTGGATGAACTTCAGCGCGTTGTCCTTGTTCTTCGAATCCTTGAACATGGCGAGCGACTGCGACCACAGCACGGCGCCTTCCTTGGGGATCGAGAAATCGAGGTCCGGGTTTTCCTTGGCGATCACCGCCGTCACCCATTCGCCGCCGCCGATCAGGATGTCGGCCTCGCCGGTGGCGAGCGCGGTCTGGCTGGCCACCACGTCGGTCACCGCCTTGGCGTTGGCCTTCATCTTGAGAAGCTCGTCGCGGATCGCCGGCAGGTCGGCCTCGGTCAGCTCCGCCGTCTTCTTGCCGATCGCCATGGCGGCCAGCCCGATCACCGGCAGATAGTAATCATAGATGGCGATGCGGCCCTTGTATTTGTCGGAGGTGAGTGCCGCCAGCGATTGCATGTCGTTCACATCCACCTTGGCCTTGTTGAAGCCCACCGTGTTGTAGCCGAATTTCTCGGTGATGCCGTAGCGCTGGCCGTCCACCTTGGCGTGCTGGTCCATCAGCACTTCGGGGAAGAGATCGGCGATGGGCAGCTGGTCCTCGGGAAGCGGCGCGAACAGCCCGCGCTCGACGCCGCGGCGCACGTCCACCGTGTCGATCACCATCACGTCCCAGTCGCCGGGCTGCGATTGCTCGACCAGCGCCAGGCCAGCGCCCGTGCCCTCGAACTCCTTCACATTCACCTTGATGCCGGTGGCGTCCTCGAAGGGTTTGAGCAGGTTGGGGTCGGAATGATCGCACCAGACCAGCGCATTAAGCTCAGCCGCGCTGGCGGATGCGTAAGTCCCCAAAAGCGCCATCGCAGCCATGGACGCGCCAAACAGACGGCGGGTCAGTCGGTTTATCACTTGTGGATTAGACATTTGCGTACCCCTGCTAGGAAAACAGCAACCGAAGCATGAAGTGGAGTCAAATTCAACACGGAACCACTCGGGGCCGGCAAGGGAAAAGGCCGGACAGATCGCGCATGGCTTGGGATTCTTGTCATCACAGGTGGGCAGAACCGGATGGCCTGAAACGCCATTAACGGTGAGAAGGCTAATCCGGACCCACACTCACACGCGGTTGAACACGGCGGGCGCGCTACCCTCGAGCGGCGTGAGTGCATCGATTATGTAGTGATCCGCTTGCTGGCGTCGGTCGGCCTTCGCGAACATGTTCCAGCTCACCGTCTTGTGACCGAGGCTTTGCGCTCGAGTTGAACCGTCTGCGCCAACATCAGCATTAGCCCGATGCTGCCTGTGAAGATGACAGCAAGCACCCACGCCTCAGATTTCATGCCGACCGCCCGCGCGCGGTTCTGGAGGAGGAAGAATGCTGCTGTGACGCTGAAGAGGCGGTCGAACCAAATCTGTACTCCCCAATTGGAGCCCATGACCACGGGCCAGAAGCCAAAAATTCCCTCCGTGAAGATCGCGAAGCCAGTCCATATTGTGAACACGACCACGCCGGCTGCGGGTATGAGCCAAGCAGGCCAGGAAACCCGTTCCTTGGTCTGGGTGACGAGCAACATGGCAGCAACTGCGGCGGCAAATCCAGCGAGTACAATTAACTCAGCCCACGGCATCGTCTACCCCATTACGTTCAACGGTGTATCATGCTCGAGACAACAATCACCGCATGACCAGAATTGCGTCGCTGATACTTGCGCGGTTCTGCGCCCTTGGCAAGGCCTGGCCGCTGGCGGCCGTTCCTGCCAGTGTGGTTCGGATTGAGCTCGGGACATTTACTCCTGTACCCCTGAATCGCGACCAGCCCGCCCGACATCGTTATGTGTCATCTGGCGAATGCCGGACTCAAAGGCCCGGCACAGCTGGTCCCTACTCGCACCAATACCGCGCGCTGGCGCGGTCGTCGGGCGCCCTCTGCGGAAAGGGCTTGATCGGTTTGCGGCTTCGGGCTCACCGCTGCGGTGTCAACGGTGCTGGCCGACGCGGGAATTGCCTGCAACGTGGTCGCCGCTCTGCGTCACGATCACCTCTTCGTGCCAGCCGGCCGGGCCGATGAAGCGCAGGCGATCCTGCAGGCGCTTTCCGCCAAGGGCGAGAGGGAACGGATAGAGGCGGAGCGCACGATACGGCACCGGCTTCTTGCGACCTCTCCAGACTGCGCCTTCTTACCCCAGACACCGCACGCTGTCAAGGACTAAATTCAGCAATAAGGAATTCAATCACTTACCCGCCTGGTCTGGCCCCCGGCAACGGGCGAAGCTGGCGCATTTCCCCTTAGGCGCGGTTTCTGCTATCCATGATCATCGCTCGCAGGAGAAGAGACTCATGAACAAGCCGTTGAATCTGGCAGGCGCCGCCCAATGGGAACCCTCGCCCAACAATCTCGAGCCGTTCTGGATGGGCTTCACCCCCAACCGCGCCTTCAAGAAGCGGCCGCGGATGATCGCCCGCGCCAAGGACATGCACTACTATGACATGACCGGCCGTCCGATCCTCGATGGTTCGGCGGGCCTGTGGTGCTCCAATGCCGGCCATTGCCGGGAGCCCATCGTCAACGCCATCCAGAAGGCGGCGGCCGAGCTCGATTTCGCGCCCACCTTCCAGTTCGGCCACCCCAAAGTGTTCGAACTGGCCTCCAGGCTCGCCACCATGGCGCCGGGCGACCTCAACTACGCCTTCTTCTGCAACTCGGGCTCGGAAGCCGCCGACACGGCGCTGAAGATCGCGCTGGCCTATCACCGCGCCAATGGCCAGGCCAGCCGCACCCGGCTGATCGGCCGCGAGCGCGGCTACCACGGCGTCAATTTCGGCGGCATTTCGGTGGGCGGCATGGTTGCCAACCGCAAGTGGTTCGGCGCCATGCTGGCGGGCGTCGATCACCTGCCGCACACCTACAACCGGAAAGAGCAGGCCTTCACCAAGGGCGAGCCGGAATGGGGCGGCCATCTGGCCGATGAGCTGGAGCGCCTGGTGGCGCTCCATGACGCCTCGACCATCGCCGCGGTGATCGTCGAGCCGATGGCGGGGTCCACCGGCGTGCTGCCGCCGCCCAAGGGCTATCTGAAGCGCCTGCGCGAGCTCTGCGACAAGCACGGCATCCTGCTGATCTTCGACGAGGTGATCACCGGCTTCGGCCGGCTGGGCCACGCCTTCGCCGCCGAGCGTTTCGGCGTCACGCCGGACATTCTCACCTTCGCCAAGGGGGTCACCTCCGGAACGGTGCCGATGGGCGGCTGCATGGTGCGCCAGGGCATCTACGACAAGTTCATGAACGGCCCGGAACACGTCATCGAACTGTTCCACGGCTACACCTACACGGGCCACCCGATGGCCGCCGCCGCCGGCGTCGCCACCATGGATGTCTACCGTGACGAGCAGCTGTTCGAGAACGCCCGGAAGCTGGAGAATGTCTGGGCCGATGCCGCCTTCACGCTGAAGGGCCATCCGATGGTCGAGGACATCCGCACGCTGGGCCTCGTCGCCGCCATTGACCTGAAGCCGGTCGAGGGCTCGCCGGGCTTGCGCGCCTACAAGGCCATGGAGAATGGTTTCCATGACGTGGGCATGCTGGTGCGTATCACCGCCGATACCATTGCGCTGTCGCCGCCGCTGATCATCAACGAGAACCAGATCGACGAGATCTTCTCCGACAAGATGCCGAAGATCCTGGCCTCGGTGGCCTGAGCGCGCGGGGCTCGACGGTACGGGGGGCCGGGGCGAAATCCCCGGCCTTTGCTGTTGGTAGCGGCAAGACGGGGCTTCCCGGCTGGCAAAAATCGTGCGATTCCAAAGTGGCGCGGCGCTTCCGCGCGGCGTTTTGTGACAAGGCAGGTTTGAGAATGCAGCGGCACATGGTTCCGGCCTTGGTGGGGCTTTCGATCTTCCCACTCGTGGCGGCCGGCATCGCGGCTCTCTTGGTGGATGGCAGGCCCTTGGTGGCCGCCGCCATTCTCATGCTCGCCTTTGGCTTGATGCTGGCCGCCGTGATGATCATGGTCCGGCTCTCCCATCAGGACACGGCGCTGGCCGGCCAGCAGGCGTTTCAGGACGAGCTCGATGCCCGCATGAGGATGGCCATTGCCCGCCTGGTGGGCCTTGAAGAGCAGGCCCGGCGCTCCACCGCCCAGGCGGCCCGCAGCGAAGAGATCGCGGCGGAGATGACTGCGCTCCGCCGCGAGGTGAGCGATCTCCTGAAGGCGCAGCACCAGGCCCGCCCGGCGCAGTCCGTCCCGGCAGCGCCTGCTCCGGCGGCGCCTGCTCCGGCGGCGCCCGCCGCCGCTGCACCCGCGGCGTTGGCCGAACGGTCCGGCGGCCGGGACGAGATCACCCTGTGGCTTGAACCGGTGATCGAACTCGCCACCGGCAACACCAGCCATTACCGCGCCCAGATTGGCCTCACCGACAGCCGCGGCAAGACGGTGAGCCATGACGAGGTGATGCAGAAGGCGGATCAGGGCGGCCTCAGGGCCTCGCTCGACGCCCGCCTCGTGAAGATGGTGGTTCCGGTGCTGCGCCGCCTGAGGCTGCGCAACCCCGGCCTCCGGATCTTCGTGCCCGTGGGCCGCGCCACGCTCGCCTCGCGCGAGGAGGTGGTTCGCATCCTGGCGCTTCTCCGCCGCGACGGCGATCTGACCGATGGCATCGTCTTCGACCTCGCCCAGCAGGACCTGGGCCAGCTCGACGCCGGCGGCATCGAGAACCTGGCGCGGCTGGCCCGCTCGGGCGCCCTGCTGAGCGTCAGCAACGCCGATCCGGCCGGGCTCGATCTCCCGGCGCTGCGCCAGCTCGGCGTCAATTACCTGTCGTTCCCAGCCGATGCCGCGAGCGTCCCCGCCTGGGCCGGGCTCGTCAAGACCGCCCGGGTGCTGAACATCGAGGTCGCAGCCGCCGCCGTCCGCACCCAGCAGCAGGCGGCCAGCGCCAGCAAGCTGGCGCGCTATGGCCACGGCCCGCATTTCGCGCCGCCGCGCAAGGTGCGCGCCGATGCCGGCATCGCCGCCGCGCCGGTGCGCCGGGCGAACGCCGCCTGAGTGTGAAGCCCCACGGCATGCAGCGCTTATCCGAAGCCTATCCCGTCTGGTTCTGTGACATCTGGGGCGTGCTGCACGACGGCGTGAGGCCTTTCCCGGTCACCGTGGCCACGCTGAAGCGGCACCGCGCGCGCGGCGGCAAGGTCATCCTGGTCACCAATTCGCCACGCAGCCGCCTTGGGGTCGAGCGGCAGCTGCTGGAGATCGGCGTCGATCCCGAAAGCCATGACCGGATCGTCACTTCCGGAGACGTCACCCAGGCGCTGATGATCGCGCATGGCGGCGGCAAGGTGTTTCACCTGGGCCCGGCGCGCGATCATTCGATCTATGCCGGCACCGGCGTGGCGCAAGTGCCGCTGGAGCAGGCAAAGGCGGTGCTCTGCACCGGCCTGTTCGACGACCTCAACGACCGGCTGGAGGATTATGAGGCGCTGCTCTCCGGGATGAAGCAACGCGGCCTCGCCATGATCTGCGCCAACCCGGACAAGATCGTGAAGAAGGGCGATCGCATTCTCTATTGCGCGGGCAAGCTCGCCGAACTCTATGCGGCGCGGGGCGGCACGGTGCTGATGGCGGGCAAGCCGTTCTCGCCGATCTATGATCTGGCCTTCGCGGAGGCCCAGCGGCTGGCCGGGCGTCCGGTGGAACGGGCAGAGGTGCTGGCGATCGGCGACGGGCCGGACACCGATATCCGCGGCGCCGCCGGCTACGGTCTCGATGCCGTGCTGGTGGCCGATGGCGTCACCGATGCGGGCCAGGGCCTCGCCGCGGCGGAAGCGGAGGTGCGGCGCGCCGTGCCTAACGCCCGCATCGTGGCAACCGTCCATGACCTGGCGTGGCAATGATGGCGGGGCGGGCATGCACCTGATCCACGGCACCGGGCCGGGTCCCGCGCTGGTCCGCGGCGCGGTCGCCGCCATCGGCAATTTCGACGGCATGCACCGCGGCCACCAGACTCTGCTCGCCACGGCCGCGGCGGAGGCGCGGCGGCTGGGCGTGCCATGGGGTATCGTCACCTTCGAGCCGCATCCACGCAGCTATTTCAAGCCCGATGAGCCGGTGTTCCGGCTGACGCCGGAGCCGCTGAAAGCGCGTCTCGCCGCGGCACTTGGCGCGTCCTTCATGGCGGTGCTGCCTTTCGACAAGGACCTGGCGGAATTATCGCCGGAGGCCTTTGCCGCCCGCCACCTGGCGGAGCGCCTGGGCGTTGCCCATGTGGTCACCGGCTATGATTTTCATTTCGGCAAGGGGCGCAAGGGCAGCCCCGCCACCATGGCGGAACTGGGCCAGGAGCTGGGGTTCGGCGTCAGCATCGTCGAGCAGGTGACCGACGAAGGCGATCAGCACGCGCCGTTTTCGTCGAGCGCCATCCGCCAGGCCCTGCGCCATGGCCACATGCAGGCCGCCGCCCGCGAGCTCGGCTACCGCTGGACGGTGCTGGGCGAAGTGGTGAAGGGCGACCAGCGCGGCCGCACCATCGGCTTTCCCACCCTCAACATCGTGCTCGACAAGGGCGCTGACCCGTTCCGCGGCATCTATGCGGTCAGGGTGCGCGATGCCGCCGCGAAGGGCGCCGCCGCAATGCCGGGAGCCGGCTATTTCGGCGACCGCCCGACCTTCGATACCGGCCGCACATTCCTCGAAGTCTATCTGATCGGCTTCGCGGGCGATCTCTATGGCCGCCAGCTGTTCGTCGAGTTCATCGACCTGATCAGGCCCGACCAGCGCTTCAGCTCGATCGATGAACTGGTCAGGCAGATGCAGGCCGATTGCCAGTCCGCCCTCGCCCGCCTCGCTGCGCTGAAGACGCATGACGCCCTGGCCGCCTTCCCGCTCGGCAGGCTTCAGGCGGCGGGACTGATCTAAAGGACTGACCTATCAAGTCCTGTGTCCCATCCTCGTGGCTTGGCTGGGTTGCCGCAGCCCCTTCCCATCACCCCCTGACCTGATCCAGGGGTCCGCTTGGGTGGCCAGCAAGATGCCATGGTCAAGCCATGGCATGATGAGTTTGTTTGAGCATGTTGCGCCATAACAGGATCATGTCGCTCGTTGCAGCCGTCATGCCGGCGCAAGCCGGCATCCAGCTTCCTTTGCGAGAGCTGGACCCCGGCCTTCGCCGGGGTGACGCCCAACCAGAGGTGATGGTTCCGTGACAATTCAAACCGGTCTCGCCGCCTTTAACCCTGCCTCAGCCTTCCCGCCGCTGGCGGCCGTCCAGCCAGATGATGGCGAGCCCGGTGGCGCTGATCAGCGCCATGCCGGCAATCGCCAGCGCGTTCGGAATCTCGCCGAACAGGACAAGCCCCGACAGCACCGCCCAGATGGTGAGCGAATACATGAAGGGCGCCACCGTGCGCGCCTGGCCGATGCGGTAAGCGAGATAGAGCAGCAGATGCCCGGCAAGCGACATCGCCCCGGCAAGCCCCATCAGCAGCCACACCGGCAGGACGGGCGTCACCGGCTCGTTGAAGGCCAGCATGCCGATGAGGCCGGCGGCGCCGAGGCACACCATGACGGCGAGCGTGGCGACCAGCGGCGGCACGTCCTTCGGCGCGTTGGGGGTGATAAGATCGCGCACCGCGGCGGCGAGCGGCGTCAGGAACGCCAGCATGGCGTAGAAGGACGCGGCACCGGCGCCGGGCTGGGCCACCAGCAACGCCCCGGCGATGCCGACGAGAATGAGCAGCCCCCGGGCGAGCCCCAGCTTCTCGCCGCGGAACGCCCAGGCGCCGAGCAGCACCAGGAGCGGGCAAGTCTGGGCGATGGCGGTGACATCGGCGATGGCCACGAAGGCGAGCGCTGAGGTGAAGGCGATATTGGCCACCGTTTCGAGCACGCCGCGCGCCGCCAGCCAGCCGTTGAACATGCGCGGCAGCTGCGCCGCCTGGCCCAGCGCCACGATCAGCACGAGGCACAGCGTCACCGACACCAGCCCGCGGATCGCCATCAGCTGGAACAGCGGCGCATAGGCGAGGCCCAGCTTCATGCAGCTGTCGGAGGCGACGAGCAGGCCCATGGCGGCGACCATCGCCAGGATGGCGCGCAGATTGGGGGAAACTGTCATGGCGCGATGTCTGCCCGCGGGTTCCTTCAGGGCATCATGTGGCCGTCACGCGCCCGGCCGCGACGGATCGAGCAGGCGGTGCAGATGCACGATGAAGTAACGCATCTGGGCATTGTCGAGGGTCTCGCGCGCCTTCACCAGCCAGGCGTCATAGGCCGTGGCGTAGTTGGGATAGAAGCCGACCACATCGAGCTTCGCCAGGTCCTTGAAACTGACCGAATCGACATTGTCGAGCTCGCCCCCGAACACGAGGTGCAGAAGCTGCTGACCGGAGTTCCCGCTGGGGGCTTTCGTCATATCGTCCTCAGGGCATCGATAAGCGCCGCATGGCGTCTGGCGCCGGCGGCAACCAGGCCTTGCTGCCATGGCTCCGGGCGGTTGTAAACGTATCCTTCGCCTGAGACGCCGGAGACCGCGCCGCCCGCCTCGATGACCAGGAGTTCCCCCGCCGCCAGGTCCCAGTCATTGCGGCGGCCGATCTACACGGCGCCGTCGAGACGGCCCGCGGCCACATGGGCGAGCCGCAGCTGCAAGGGCAGCGCCCCGCTGGTGTCGGCGGCGATCCCGGCTGGCGCAAGCGAGGTCAGTGCCTTGCGGTTGCCGGCGATCCGCGCGCCCGCGAGCGATCCCTCATCGGCAATCGTCAGGCGCTCGCCGTTCAGCGTCGCGCCCGCGCCGGCCATGGCGGTGAAGAATTCATCGGCCGCCGGGCGATAGACTGAGGCCAGCACCGGGCGTCCGCCGATGGCCAGAGCCGCCGCCACGCACCAGTGGCCGCCGCCATCCAGAAAGGCCCGCGTGCCATCGATGGGATCAATGATCCACAGCCGCTGTTGCGCCAGCCGGTCCGGCCGGTCGGGCGTTTCCTCGGACAGCCAGCCGTCGGATGGCCGCGCCGCCCGCAGCCGCTGCGCGAACAGATCGTTGATCGCAAGATCGCCCTCGCTCACCTCCGAGCCGTCAGGCTTTGTCCAGCGCCTGAGGCCCGGCTTGCGGGCCAGGGACAGGCCGAGCGCGCCCGCCTCCCGCACGGTGTCCGCCAGCAGCCGGGCATCGGCGGAAAGCGCCTCAGACACCGGCAATGGTCAGCCCCTCGACCAGGCAGTTGGGCGCGTTCACAGAGCTGCGGAATTCGAGATTGCTGGCGGGCACGACGGTCTTGAACATGTCCTTCAGGTTGCCGGCGATGGTGATCTCGCTCACCGGATAGGCAAGCGCGCCATTGTCGATCCAGAAGCCCGATGCGCCGCGGCTGTAATCGCCGGTCACCGGGTTGATGGAGGAGCCCAGCAGTTCGGTGACATAGAGCCCCTGGCCGATGGCGGCGATCTGCGCTTCGGGCGATTGCGGGCCCGCCGGCAGATAGACATTCGCGGTCGAAGGCCCGCCGCGCGAGCCCTGGCCGGTGGGCGCAAGGCCGAGCTGGCGGGCCGCGCGCAGGTCAAGCACCCATCCGGTGAGCACGCCATCATCGATGAGATTCCGGCGGTGGCAGGCGAGGCCCTCGCCGTCGAACGGCCTCGACCCCAGCCCGCGGCGGATGAACGGGTCTTCGACGATGGTCATGCCGGATGCGAAGATCCGCTGGCCCATCATGTCCTTGAGGAAGCTCGTGCCGCGCGCGATGGCGGCGCCGTTGATGGCCGCCAGCAGATGGCCGATCAGGCTGCCCGCCACCCGCCGGTCATAGATCACGGGTGCCGCCTGCGATTTCACCTTGCGCGGGTTGAGGCGCTTCACCACCCGCTCGCCCGCCGCGCGGCCCACCGTTTCAGGATCGCGCAGATCGGCAAAATGCACCGATGAGGAATAGTCATAGTCGCGCTGCATGCCGGTGCCTTCGCCGGCGATCGCCGACATCGACACGCTGACCCCGGTGCGCCGGTAGGCTTGCGCGAAACCATTGGAGATCGCCACGCCCAGCGCGGTCTCATAGCGCGAGGCGCCAGCGCCCGCCGATTTGGCCACGCCCTGAACGCCAAGACCCGCCGCCTCGGCCCGCCGCGCCAGGGCTTCGATGGCCTGCGGGTCAGGCAGGTCATTGGCGGCGAGGTCGAGGTCGGGAATGTCGCGGGCGATCTGATCCGAATCGGCAATGCCGGCATAGGGGTCGGGCGGCGCGCGCCGCGCCATGTCCAGGGCCTTTTCGGCCAGCCGGCGGATCGCCGCGGCGGTCAGCACGCTGCCTGAGACGGTGGCCGAGGATTTCCCGGCATAGAGTTTGAGGCTGATGTCGCGCGATTCCGACTGTTCCAGCTTTTCGATCTTGCCTTCGAGTATGGAGATTTCAGTGGAGCGGCCGTCAACGGCCACGGCATGGGCGGCGTCGGCGCCGAGCTTGCTGGCCTGGGCGATGGCCTCGCCGGCAAGCGAAAGAAGATCGTCAGTCATGTGAGCAGCGAATCCAGCAGGAGTCCAAAGGTGATGATGAGACCGAATATGCGGTTGGATCGGAAAACTTCAAGGCAGCGCGCCGGATGATCGGCATCGAAGCGGGCGAGTTGCCATGCGGCATGCAGTGCCGCGCCCGCCACCCCGCAATGGGCGATGATGCCGCCGCCAGCCAGCCACACCGCCGCGTCGATCAGCAGGATCGCCAGCGCGAAGAACAGGGCGAGCCAGGCCAGGCTCCGGTCGCCGAATTTGAGCGCCGTCGATTTGACGCCGATCAGCGCGTCGTCTTCCTTGTCCTGGTGGGCGTAGATGGTGTCATAGGCCAGCGTCCAGGCGACGCCGCCGGCATAAAGCAGGAGCGGCGCCAGCGACAGCCCGCCATGCAGCGCCGCCCAGCCGACCAGCGCCCCCCAGTTGAAGGCAAGGCCCAGCACCGCCTGCGGCCAGTAGGTGATGCGCTTCATGAACGGGTAGACCGCCACCACGATGAGCGAGGCCGCGCCGGTAAAAATCGTGAACCAGTTGAACTGCAGCAGCACCAGGAGGCCGAGGAGGCAGAGCACGATCAGGAACGCGAAGGCCTGAACGGCGCTGACCTGGCCCGCCGGAATGGGCCGCAGCCTCGTGCGCGCCACCTGGCCGTCGAAATGGCGGTCGGCGATGTCGTTCAGGGTGCAGCCGGCGCCGCGCATGATGATGGCGCCGATCACGAACAGCGCCGCATACCAGGGGTTCGGCACGCCGCCGCCCAGCGCGATCTGGCCAAGGCACAGGCCCCACCAGCAGGGCAGCAGCAACAGCCACCAGCCGATCGGCCGTTCCAGCCGCATCAGCCGCGCATAGGGCCGGGCGGCTGGCGGCAGCAGCCGGTCCGCCCAATGGTCCGGCAGGGCATCCGCGACGCGGGCGTCAGGGCGGCTGGCTTCAGTCATGGGCGCGGTGTACATCAGCAGGGCCATGAAGACCACCCCTCGCCTCCATGTCGATGCCGCGCTGAACCAGGGCGCCGAGATCGCCCTGCCGCGCGAGCAGGCGCATTACCTGACGGGCGTGCTGCGGCTTTCGCCGGGCGATCCGGTCGAGGCATTCAACGGGCGCGACGGCGCCTGGCTCGCCTATCTGGCCCCAGCCGGCAAGAAGGATGCCGCGCTGCGCTGCGAGCGCAAACTCTCGGACGTGACGCCGCCGCCCGACATCGATTATTGCTTCGCGCCGCTCAAGCACGCGCGCCTCGACTATGTGGTGCAGAAGGCGACCGAGCTGGGCGCGCGGCGGCTCCGCCCGGTGATCACCCAGCGCACCGTGGCCGAGCGGGTGAACCTGGCGCGCATGCGGGCCAATGCCGTCGAGGCGGCGGAACAGTGCAATCTGGTGTTTGTGCCCGACGTGATGGAGCCCGTAAAGCTTGCCCCGTTGATCGCCGCCTGGGAGCCCGGCCGGGCGCTGGTCTATTGCGACGAGACGGCGGCCATCGCCAATCCGCTCGACGCCCTGAAACATCTGCGCGCCCCGGCCGCGGTTCTGGTCGGGCCGGAAGGCGGCTTCACCAAGGACGAGAAGGCGATGCTGAGATCGCTTCCGTTCGTCACCGCCATTTCACTGGGCCCGCGAATCATGCGCGCCGATACCGCGGCGGTCGCCGCCCTGGCGGTCATGCAGGCCGTGCTCGGCGACTGGCATGCGCCGTGATGGCCGGGAAACTTTGACTTGCCCGATCAGGGGCCGCCGCCTACATGCTAGCGGATCATTTTCTCCGGCTTTGACAGGACCCAGTTCGTGAGCGGACCCACACCCGACACGCCGAAGGCGCGCCTTCCCATCGAATCGAAAGCCCAGCTGATCGAGGAGATCGCATCGGGTTCGAAGCCCGAGGCCCAGTGGCGCATCGGCACCGAGCACGAGAAATTCCCCTTCCTCACCGATACGCTGGCGCCCGTGCCCTATCATGGGGCGCGCTCGATCAAGGCGCTGCTCGACGGCCTGAAGGACCGTTTCGGCTGGACCGGCGTCTATGAGGGCGAGAACATCATCGCGCTGTCCGACCCCAAGGGCCTGGGCAGCGTGTCGCTGGAGCCCGGCGGCCAGTTCGAGCTTTCCGGCGCGCCGCTCGCCACGGTGCATGACACCTGCGAGGAAGTGCACGAGCATCTGGCGCAGGTGCGCGAGGTGGGTGACCGGCTTGGCATCGGTTTTCTGGGGCTCGGCGCGTCACCCATCTGGAGCCTCGCGGAAACCCCGGTCATGCCCAAGGGCCGCTACGGCATCATGGCGCCCTATATGGACAAGACCGGCAAATATGGCCGCGACATGATGTTCCGCACCTGCACGGTGCAGGTGAACCTCGATTTCTCCTCCGAGGCCGACATGGTGAAGAAGCTGCGCGTGTCGCTCGCGCTGCAGCCGGTGGCGACCGCGCTGTTCGCCAATTCGCCGTTTCTCGACGGCAAGCCCAACGGATATCTTTCCTACCGTTCGGAAGTCTGGCGCGACACCGACAACCAGCGCGCCGGCATGCTGCCCTTCGCCTTCGAACCGGGCATGAGCTTCGAGCGCTATGTCGATTATGCGCTCGACGTGCCGATGTATTTCGTGATGCGCAACGGAAAATATGTGAACACCGCGGGCGAGAGTTTCCGCGCCTTCCTTGAGGGCCGCCTGCCGCAGCTCATGGGCGAGAAGCCGGTGCTGAAGGACTGGGCCGATCACCTGACCACGATCTTCCCCGAAGTGCGGCTCAAGCGCTATCTGGAAATGCGTGGCGCTGATTCCGGGCCGTGGCGGCGGCTGTGCGCGCTGCCGGCGCTGTGGGTGGGGCTGCTCTATCACCAGGCGTCGCTCGACGCCGCGTGGGAGCTCGTCAGGCACTGGACGGCGGAAGAGCGCCAGAAGCTGCGCGACGACGTGCCGAAGCTGGCGCTCGCCGCGACCATCCGTGGACGGACGGTCTGCGAGATCGCGGCGGACGTGCTGCTGATCGCCCGCAAGGGGCTTGAGGCCAGAAACCGCCAGGGCTGCAAGGGCAAGACCGAGGCGGCCTTCCTCGATCCGCTCGATGAGATTGTGGCCACCGGCAAGACGGCGGCCGAAAACCTGCTCGCCCTTTATCATGGCGGCTGGAACGGCGACGTGTCCCGCGTATTCCGCGATTTCGCTGATTGAGTCAGTTCCGGCTGAATTTCAGGGCCCGC
>NZ_JBJTER010000149.1:0-13280 GCF_046093005.1 Aestuariivirga sp. | reverse complement strand
CCCCTCTCGATGACAAATGGCTCGAAAAACGCCCATTCCTTGTCCGACATCAACCCGCGAACCATCGCTGTTCTCCGCAAAGAACAGCCTTGAATCAGAAATCACGTGATTTGTGAATCCACTTTGTCAACACCACCTAGTGCGCGACGCCAGGATTTGCGTGACAGTTACCGCCAACTGTTGCTCTGTGTCAGCAGATGGCGATTTGGGGCTGTCCGAGCTCCCTCTACTCAAACCGCTCCGGCAGATAATCCGTGCGCACCAGGTTCTGGAACTTGGTGAGGCTCGCCTCGAACTGCAATTCCACGATGCCGGTGGGGCCGTGGCGCTGTTTGCCGATGATCACCTCGGCCACACCGTTCACCCGGTTCATCTGCTCCTGCCAGTCGAAATGCTCCTGGGTGTTGGGGCGGGGCTCCTTGCGGGCGAGGTAATATTCCTCGCGGTAGACGAACAGAACGACGTCGGCGTCCTGCTCGATGGAGCCGGACTCGCGCAGGTCAGCGAGCTGCGGGCGCTTGTCGTCGCGGCTTTCGACCTGGCGCGAGAGCTGCGAGAGCGCCAGGATCGGCACGCCCAGCTCCTTGGCGAGGCTTTTCAGGCCCACGGTGATCTCGGAGACTTCCTGCACCCGGCCCTCCTGGGCGCGGCGGGTGGAACCGGCCAGCAGTTGCAGATAGTCCACCACGATGAGGCCGAGGCCGCGCTGGCGCTTGAGGCGGCGGGCGCGGGCCGCAACCTGGGCGATGGTGAGGCCGCCGGTGGCGTCAATGTAGAGCGGCAGCGCCTGCATCTCGCGGCTCACCTCGACGATGCGGGCGAATTCCTCCTCGGTGATCTTGCCGCGCCGGATGCGCTCCGACGGGATCATCGCCTGTTCGGAAATGATGCGGGTGGCCAGCTGCTCGGCCGACATTTCCAGCGAGAAGAAGGCGACGATGCCGCCGTCCTTCACCTTCACCGCGCCATCCGCCTGGTGATCCGCCTTGTAGGACCTGGCGATGTTATAGGCGATGTTGGTGGCGAGCGCCGTTTTGCCCATGGCGGGGCGGCCGGCCAGGATGACGAGGTCCGAGGCCTGGAGGCCGCCCATCTTCTCGTCCAGGTCCTTGAGGCCGGTGGCGATGCCGGAGAGCCCGCCATCACGCTCATAGGCGCTGGCCGCCATGTCCACCGCGTCCGTCAGCACCCGCGCGAAGGCCTGGAAGCCCTGGCCGTAGCGGCCGGTTTCGGCCATGGCGTAAAGCGTCTGCTCGGCGCGCTCGATCAGGTCTTTCGCGCTGTCCTCGATATCCGGCTCGAAGGCCTCGTTGACCAGATCGGTGCCCACCCCGATGAGCTTCCGGCGCTGGGAGAGCTCATAGATGGTGCGGCCATATTCCTCGGCATTGATGATGGTGGTGGCGTTTGCGGCGAGCCTCGCCAGATAGGCAGCACCCCCCACCTCCCTGATGGTGGCGTCATTCTCGAAATGGCTTTTCAGCGTCACCGGGCTGGCGAGCTTGCCCATGCGGATCAAGGTGGAGGCCGCTTCATAGATGCGGGCGTGCAGCGCCTCGAAGAAATGGTCCGGCAGCAGAAAGCCCGAGACCTTGTCGCAGGCCTCGTTGTTGACCAGAATCGCGCCCAGCAGGGCCTGTTCCGCCTCAAGGTTGTTGGGCGGCGTGCGGTAGGCGTCCGCGTCATCGTTCGATGGTTCGACGGGGCGCAGATTTGGCGAGGGTGTCATCGAATCAGCGTGTAACAGATCGCAGGGGAATACGGCGGCTTCATGCCCCGGCCGTCCCCGCTATCCACAAGCGGCGCGGCGCGCGTCATGGCCGGGCCTTGACCCGGCCATCATCACCGGCGCTGCCGCCAGGATCCAACAGTCGCGCCGTGGCCTGACGAGGTTGTGGGCCGGGGGCGTCGCCGGGGTTCAGCCCAAGATCACGATGCTCAGGACTGTTCCGGTGAGCTGCGCTTGCTCCACCAGCCCGCCTTGCGCTCCGCGGGAGCGGCCGGCACGGTGGGGGCGGGCGGCTGCCAGCGGCGCGGCGGCTCGGGCTCCGGCGCCGGAACCCCGGCAACCGGCATCGCCATGGCTGGCGCGGCACTTTCCACGGCGACCGCCGCGGCGGCTTCGGCGGTTTCGGCGGTTTCGCCGTCGCGGGGCGCGCGGTCTTCGCCGCGGCGGCGGTCACGGTTGCGGCCCCAGCGGTCACGCCGGCTGCGGCGCTCGCCGCGCTCCTCGCCCTCGCTTTCGGTGCGCGGCTCCTCGCTGCTCATGGCGATGACGGTTTCCTCGCCCTCCACCACCGGAAGGGCGCGCGCCGTTTCCTCGCCGGAGGTTTCGCCCGCGGCGAACGCGGCCGCCACGCCGATGTCCGGCTGCTCGCCGAGGCCTGGCGGCTGCTCGCCGCCAGGCGCGGCGGTGGCTTCGCCTGGCTGGTCATCACGGTTGCGGCCACCGCGGCGTCCGCGCCGGCGGCGCCTGCGGCGGCCGCCCTCGCCACGCTCGCCGTTGCCCTGCGATGCGCCATCCTCTGAGTCCGCGGCTTCGCCGGTTTCATCGCTCTCGGCTTCGGATGCTTCCGGCTCCCCGGCCGGAAGCTCCTCCGTTTCCTCATCATCCGCATAGGCGGAATCGATGCGCACCGGCGCCGCCATGAGCTTGCGCGGCGGCAGGTTGCGGTCCGGCGCGCGCTCGATCAGCGCCTGCGAGCCCTTGAGTTCGTCGCTCGGCACCACGAACACCGAAATGCCATAGGCGGTTTCGATGGCCAGCAGATTGTCGCGCTTTTCGTTGAGAATATAGGAAGCGATCTCGCGCGTGCACTTGACGGTGAGGTTCTCCGGCTTGCGGGCCATGAGCTGTTCCTCGATCGCCCGCAGCACGGAAAGCCCGCAGGAGGAAACCGAGCGCACGATGCCGCGGCCCTCGCAATGCGGACAGGTGCGCGACGAGCCTTCCAGAAGCCCCGGGCGCAGCCGCTGGCGCGACATTTCCAGAAGCCCAAAATGGCTGATGTGGCCGACCTGAATGCGCGCCCGGTCATTCTTGAGCGCGTCCTTCAGGCGGCGCTCGACGTTGCGGTTGTTGCGCTTCTCTTCCATGTCGATGAAGTCGATGACGACAAGCCCCGCGAGATCGCGCAGCCGCAGCTGCCGGGCGATTTCGTCGGCCGCCTCGAGGTTGGTGCGCAGTGCCGTATCCTCGATATTGTGCTCGCGCGTCGACCGGCCGGAGTTGATGTCGACCGCGACCAGCGCTTCCGTCTGGTTGATCACCATGTAGCCGCCCGAGGGCAGGGTGACGGTGGGCGAATACAGCGCGTCGAGCTGGCTCTCCGCCTGATAGCGCGAGAACAGCGGGCGTGCGTCCTTGTAGGGTTTCACGTTCTTGGCGTGGCTGGGCATCAGCATCTTCATGAAGTCCTTGACTTCACGGTAGGCCTCATCGCCCTCGACGATCACTTCGTCGACGTCCTTGGTGTAGAGATCGCGGATGGCGCGCTTGACCAGGCTTCCTTCCTCATAGACCAGGGCCGGCGCCTGCGATTTGAGGGTGAGGTCGCGCACGCTTTCCCACAGCCGCAGCAGATAGTCGTAGTCGCGCTTGATCTCGGTCTTGGTGCGCTGGGCGCCGGCGGTGCGCACGATCAGGCCCATGCCCTGCGGCACCTCGATTTCCTTCACCATGTCCTTGAGACGGCGGCGGTCGCCGGTCTCGGTGATCTTGCGCGAAATGCCGCCGCCGCGGGCGGTGTTGGGCATCAGCACGCAGTAGCGCCCGGCGAGCGAGAGATAGGTGGTCAGCGCGGCGCCCTTGTTGCCGCGCTCTTCCTTGACGACCTGGACCAGGATCACCTGGCGGCGCTTGATCACTTCCTGAATTTTGTACTGGCGGCGCTGCACCTTGCGGCGGCGCTGCGGCAGCTCCTCCAGCGCGTCCTCGGCGCCGATCGACTCGACGCGGGCGGCTTCGGGGTCTTCCCCCACTTCCTCGATGCCATTGCCGAGCTCGCCCGGCATGCCGTGCTCGACCGAGGGCGCCGGCGCGCCGCCGTCGGCCCCGGTTTCCGGCGCCGCGGCGGCGGGCTGAGCGCTGCCTTCCTCCCCAACGTCTTCGGAAAGCGATGGACGCTCATGGCTCACCGCCATCGGTTCGGCGCGCTGCGGGCCATCGTTGGCGTCCGGTTCCGGCGCCTCCGGCTCCCCGAAGCTGGCGCTTTCGGGGCCGCCCTCATCGGAGGTTTGCGGCGGCTCGTCACCGGCGTCAGATTCAGCTTCAGCCGCTGCCGCTTCCTCGCTGGCGGGGCCGCGGCGGCGGCGGTCACGGTCGCGGCCACGCCGTTCGCGGCGCTGGCCATAGCCGGCCTCTTCATCATCGTCGGCGGCCTCGCGGGCCTGGTCTTCCTCCTCGGCCTGAAGCAGCGCCAGCCGGTCCGCCAGCGGGATCTGGTAATAGTCGGGGTGGATTTCCGAGAAGGCAAGGAAGCCGTGGCGATTGCCGCCGTACTCCACGAAGGCCGCCTGGAGCGACGGCTCCACGCGCGTCACCTTGGCGAGGTAGATGTTGCCTTTCAGCTGGCGGCGCGCGGCGCTTTCAAAGTCGAATTCCTCGATGCGGTTGCCCTTGAGGACGACCACCCGGGTCTCCTCGCTGTGGCTGGCATCGATGAGCATTTTGCTGCCCATGGGTCTATTTCCCTGCGCAGGTACGGCAGGACCTGTGGCGTCTCCACTCCGGTGAGAAGACGCAGATAGAACCTGCGGTTGCGGCTGCGCGATAGGGGCATGCCATTCACCCTCGCCGACGGCGGCAATGAGACACCGGGCGCCGGTGATGTCCGGTCCCTGGTCTGCGCGCTCGTCGTAGCGTGGGGCATGCCCATGATTTCCTTCATGTTCCGGTTTCCGGAACGGTTGCTGGCAGGCTGGCCCCACGGTGGGGCCGCGCTCCCTGACGCGCCGGGCGGGGCTGGCAACATGCCTCCGGACTCCCGCCTCGCGCGAAATTCTCAGCCCTGGCCAGGAAAACCGCCGAATCGCGAGCCTGACGTCAGGATGACGTGCCGATACTTATGGAATGGGGCGGCTGAATGCAAGCTTTTGTCCGTGCCAATCTCCCGGCAACCTTTGGTTAACTGTGTTTGCCCTAGGCTTTGCAGTGGTTCTTCCCCCTGTGCCAAGCCGCTTCATCATGATGTTCGAACCAGTCCGTTCGCGTTTCGCCGCCGCTCGCCGTGTGCTGGGCCGCCTGGGGCTTGCGGCCGTCATGCTGGCGGGCGGGGCCGCGATGGCCGCCGCAGAAAGCCCGGTTGCGACCGCCGCGCGCATTACAGGCGATGCCGGGCACACCCGCTTCGAGGCGGATGTCTCGGCCACTGTTGGTTTCAGCGTTTATGCCCTTGCCGAGCCTTACCGGGTGGTGATTGATCTGCCGCAGGTCGCGTTCGATCTGCCGCCGGGCACGGGAGACTCAGGGCAGGGCCTGATCCGCGCCTTCCGCTATGGGCCGGTGGGCGAGGGCCGGGCGCGCATCGTGCTCGACACCGAGGGGCCGGCGCTGATCGAACGCGCGTCGATCGGCTTTCCGGAGCCCGGAAAGCCCGCCCGGCTCACCGTCGATCTCGTCAAGACCGGCGCTGACGCCTTCGCCGCGAAACTCGCTTCCGTCCCGCCGGAGACCGATGAGCCGCCCGCCGCCGCGCCGCGCCGTGACGGCCGCAAGCTGGTGGTGATTGACCCGGGCCATGGCGGCATCGACCCCGGCGCCATCGGGGTGCGCAAGACCAGGGAAAAAGATGTGGTCCTCGGCTTCGGCCTGAAGCTGCGCGACTTGCTGCAGGCCAGAGGCAACGTCGACGTGATGATGACCCGTTCCGACGACCGTTTCCTATCTCTGAAGGAGCGCGTGCGGATCGCCCGCGACAATGAGGCCGACCTGTTCATCGCCATCCATGCCGATACGGTGCGCGGGCCGGCGGCGCGCGGCGCCACCATCTATACGCTGTCCGAGAAAGCCTCCGACGCCGAGGCCGAGGCGCTGGCCCACAAGGAAAACCGCGCCGACATCATCGCCGGCATCGACCTCGAAACCGAGAGCGAGGAGGTGACCGACATTCTGATCGAGCTGGCGCAGCGCGAATCCAAGGCTCACTCCCTGGTATTTGCCAGAAAGGCGGTGGCCGAGATGAAGACGGTGACCCGGTTTACCGGCAAGCCGATGCGCTCAGCGGGGTTCGTGGTGCTGAAAGCGCCCGACGTGCCGTCGGTGCTGCTGGAGCTCGGCTATCTCTCAAGCCGGCAGGACGAGGAGCAGCTGACCTCGCCCGCCTGGCAGGAAAAAACCGCCACCGCGCTGGCGCGCGCGATCGAAACCTATTTCGCGCAGCAGCTGGCCGCGAGGGCGCCCTGAGCCGTCCCGCCACCGCGCGGCCACAATCCGCCCCTAGCGAATTAACTGTCGCCATGCCGCCCGTCCGTGTTATCGCGCGGCGGCAGAAAGGATCAGACGTTCGCGATGGTGCGGTTTATCGGCTGGCTGGTGGGAGTGGGGTTCATGGTCTTCGTGGCCGGGGCCGCGGCACTGGCCTATGTGATCATGGAAGAGTCGAAGGGCCTTCCGGATTACACCCAGCTCGCCACCTACGAGCCCCCGGTGATGACCCGCATCTATGCCGCGGACGGTTCGCTGCTTGCTGAATATGCGGAGCAGCGGCGCCTGTTCGTGCCGTCGGCCCAGATGCCGAAGCGGCTGATCGAGGCGTTCATCTCGGCCGAGGATAAAACCTTCTTCACCCATGCCGGCCTCGACTGGCAGGGCATTGCCGGAGCCGCCTACCGCTACGCGCAGGTGAAACTGACGGGCCGCGGCCAGATCGTCGGCGCTTCCACGATTACCCAGCAGGTGGCAAAGAACTTTCTGCTCACCAATGAGCGCTCGATCGAGCGCAAGCTCAAGGAGGCGCTGCTGGTGCAGCGCATCGAGCAGACTTTCAGCAAGGACCAGATCCTCGATCTCTATCTGAACGAAATTTTCCTCGGCCTTAATTCCTACGGCGTGGCCGCCGCCTCGCTCAACTATTTCGGCAAGTCGCTGGACGAACTCTCGCTCGAGGAAATGGCCTATCTCGCGGCGCTGCCGAAGGGGCCCAACAACTATCACCCGTTCCGCCAGAAAGAGCGCGCCATCGAGCGCCGCAACTGGGTGCTCTCGCAGATGTACGAGAACGGCTACATCAGCCAGGAGGAAATGAAGGAGGCGCAGGACAAGCCGCTGGAGGTGAGCCCGCGGCCGTTCGGCGCGCAGCTGTTCGCGGCCGAAAGCTTCGCCGAGGAAGTCAGGCGCGAGCTGATCGGCATGTATGGCAAGGAAAAGCTGGAGCGCGGCGGCCTTTCGGTCAGGACCACGCTCGACCCCAAGCTGCAGCTGTACGCGAGGCAGGCGCTGGCGCGGGGCCTCATCGCGCTGGACCGCAAGCGCGGCTTCCGCGGGCCTGTCGCCACCGTTGATCTCGCCTCCGTGGCCGACTGGGCGCTTCTGCTCAAGGACCGCAAGAGTCCCGACGACGTGGCGCCTTGGCGGCTGGCCATCGTGCTCGCCGTGAGCGACGGCGAGGCGGTGGCGGGGCTGCAGCCAAAGCCGCTTCCCGACGGCACGCCGGGCCCCGAGCGCGAGCAGGTGCGGATCCCGCTGGCGCTGATGGCATGGGCGCGCGCCTTCGTCGACGGCAGCGCGCTTGGGCCCGAAGTGAAAAAGGTCTCCGAGGCGCTGAAGCCCGGCGATATCATCTATGTGGCGCCGAGCAAGGATCCCGCGCAATTCCATCTCATGCAGATGCCGGACGTCGACGGCGCGCTGGTGGCGATGGACCCGCACACCGGCCGCGTGCTGGCAATGGTGGGAGGATTCTCCTATGGCCGCAGCCAGTTCAACCGCGCGGTCCAGGCGCTGCGCCAGCCGGGCTCGTCGTTCAAGCCCATCGTCTATGCGGCCGCCCTCGACAACGGCTATTCGCCGGCGTCCGTGGTGCTCGACGCGCCGATCGAATTCGCCATGCCGGACGGCTCCATGTGGAAGCCCAAGAACTATCAGAACAAGTTCTTCGGCCCCTCGACGCTGCGCCGCGGCATTGAGCAATCGCGCAACGTGATGACGGTGCGGCTGGCCGACGAACTGGGCATGACCAAGATCATCGACCTCGCCACCCGGCTCGGCGTCTACGACAAGCTGCCGCGCCAGCTGGCCATGGCGCTGGGCGCCGGAGAGACCACGCTGATGCGGATGGTCACCGCCTATGCGATGATCGACAATGGCGGCAAGCGCATCGAGCCCACGCTGATCGACCGCGTGCAGGACCGTTATGGCCGCACCATATTCCGCCATGACAAGCGCGACTGCGCCGCCTGCGTGGCGGAGGCCTGGCGGCCGGATCTGCCGGAGCCCGAACTTCTCGACGTGCGTGAACAGGTGATGAGCCCTTATACCGCTTATCAGATCACCTCAATGATGGAGGGCGTGGTCGAGCGCGGCACGGGAAAGAAGATACGCATCGTCGGCAAGCCGGTGGCCGGCAAGACCGGCACCTCGAACGAGGAGCGCGACGCCTGGTTCATCGGCTATACGCCCGATCTCGTGGTCGGCACCTTCATTGGCTACGACAACCCCAAGCCGATGGGCAAGGGCCGCACTGGCGGCGAGCTGGCAGCCCCCATCGTCGCCGATTTCATGAAGCTGGCGCTGCGCGACAAGCCGGCCACGCCGTTCCGCGTTCCGCGCGCCATCGAACTGATCCCCATCGACGCCAAGAGCGGCACCCGCGCCATCTTCGGCCGCGAGGGCACCATTCTCGAGGCTTTCAAGCCGGGCGACGAGCCGCCCGATTCGACCAAGATCATCGGCGAAGGCACGGTGACGGCCGCCGCCCAGGGCGAAGGCCTCGTCCTGGTGCCGCCCTCGCAGGGCGCGGTTGTGCCGGGCCAGGCGCCCGCGCCGCCCGCCGGAGATGGCGGGTTGACGGGGCAGGGCGGCGGCCTCTATTGACCGGCGCTTGACGAACCAACACCGGACAGGAACAACCCATGCGCGCTGAAATCTCGTCGCTGGTCGACGACATGAAGCAGTCCATCGGACTGCTGAGGAGGCATCTTTGACTGGGACAACGCCCTCCGGCGCCTCGCCGAACTGAATGCCCGCTCCGAAGACCCGGCGATCTGGAATGACCCCCAGAAGGCGCAGGAGATCATGCGCAAGCGCCAGGATCTCGACACCCGCATCAAGACGGTCCTCGAGCTCGAACAGTCGATCGCCGACAACAGCGAGCTGATCGAACTGGGCGAAACCGAAGGCGACGAGGCGATCGTCGCCGAGGCCGAACGCTCGCTCAAGGCGCTGAAGCCCCGGGTGGCGGAATATGAAATCGAGACGCTGCTCTCGGGCGAGGCCGACGCCAACGATACTTATCTGCAGATCAATGCCGGGGCGGGCGGCACCGAAAGCCAGGACTGGGCCTTGATGCTGATGCGCATGTACATGCGCTATGCCAACAAATACGGCTTCAAGGCGGAGGTGCTGGACGAGCATCCGGGCGAAGAGGCCGGCATCAAGTCCTGCACGCTGCAGATCAAGGGCCACAACGCCTATGGCAAGCTCAAGACCGAGTCAGGCGTGCACCGGCTGGTGCGCATCTCGCCTTACGACTCGAACGCGCGCCGCCATACCTCCTTCGCCTCGGTCTGGGTCTACCCGGTGGTCGATGACAACATCGACATCGTGGTGGTCGACAGCGACCTGAAGGTGGACACCTACCGCGCCTCCGGGGCCGGCGGCCAGCACGTCAACACCACTGACTCGGCGGTGCGCATTACCCATGTTCCCACAGGCATCATCGTCGCCTGCCAGGCGGAACGCTCGCAGCACAAGAACCGCGCCACCGCCCTCAAGATGCTGAAGGCCAGGCTCTATGAAATGGAGCTTCAGAAGCAGCAGGAGAAGATCGACGCCGCCAACGCCAAGAAGACCGACATCGGCTGGGGGCACCAGATCCGCTCCTATGTGCTGCAGCCCTACCAGCTGGTGAAGGACCTGCGCACCGGACACACCTCGAGCGCGCCCGGCGACGTGCTGGACGGCGAAGTCGAGGAGTTCATCCAGGCCTCGCTGGCGCATAAGGTGAAGGGTGGCGGCGACGTGGCCGTCGAGGATATTGAATAGCAGAGCTTGCTGAGGCACTCTCGCACCGGGAGGGCCCTTGCATGCTGAACCTTGATCCGCGTCTCTATGTCGATCCGGCGGTGTTCGGGCGCGAGCGAGATACGATCTTCGCCACGGCCTGGCAGATGCTGGGGCCGGCAGCACAGGTGGCCGGGCGCGGGCAATATGTGGCCGCTGATCTCGCCGGCATCAAGGTGTTCGCCATCCGCGGCCGCGACGGCGTGTTGCGCGCCTTCCGCAATGTCTGCCGCCACCGCGGCGCCAAGCTGCTCGAAGATGGCACGGGCCGCTGCGCCACCATCCGCTGCCCCTATCACCAATGGGTGTTTGCCGATGACGGCCGGCTGCTCAACGCGCCATGGTTCGGCGAGGAGCCCGGCTTCAGGCCGGAGGACTGGCCACTGGAGGAAATCCATGCCGCCGAATGGCGCGGGTTGCTGTTCGTGGCGGTCGATCCGCGGGAGGATCTTCTCGCGCAGCTCGGCGCGCTTGTTGAGGAACTGGCCGATGAGCCGATCGAAACTTACCAGGCGGTGCGCAGCGAGACCGTGAGCTTCGACGCCAACTGGAAAATCTATACCGACAATTTCGTCGAGGGTTATCACATCCCCGGCATTCATCCGAAATTCTTCGCGGCCATCGACTTCGAAGCCTTCGAGACCACCGCGCACAAGGGTTTCGTGCGCATGACCGCGCCGCCGCGCGAAGGCCTGTTCTACCGCGGCAAGTGGCTGTGGATGTGGCCCAACTGGACGCTCTCGCTGTTCGCGGGCGGCATGAACACCTCGCGCATCAACCCCGTGGCGCCAGCCCGCACCGAGCAGCTCTATCACTTCTATTTCGCCGATCTTTCGCCCGAACGGGACGAGTCACGCAGCGACACCATCGCCCGCAATCTCGCGGTGGTGCGGGAGGATTATGAAATCTGCGCCGCCACCCACCGAAATTATGAGGCGGGCAATTACCGCGCCGGGCCGTTGTCGCCCCGGCATGAGCAGGGCGTGCACTATTTCCAGGAGCGGGTGCGGGAAAGCCTCGGGCGTTGAGGGCGGCGGACGTCCCGCATTTTCCGCTGGCGGCCAAGAAAAAACCGCCATCGCCCGGGCGATGGCGGCACGGCTCTGCGGTGTTTGCAACCAGCGTGGAGCGCGAAGTCCCCTCTACTCAATACCCCAGCCATCCGGCCGGCGGAGCAGAAGCTATCCCGTCCCCGCCGCCGCCGCAATTGATGCCTTAACGGTTGGTTAACAGTGCGCCCCGGCATTGCCTTTTCCGGTTGGGGCCGCCAAACTCCCCCGCATGACGCAACTCAACGATACCAGCTCGGTGCTCGATCTGCTCCGCAGCCGCAAATCGGCCTCCGCCAAGGCGATGACGGGGCCCGGCCCTTCCGCGCGGGAGCTCGGTGAAATCCTCGGCTGCGCGGTGCGCGTGCCCGATCACGGCAAGCTGGCGCCGTGGCGCTTCATCCTGTGGGAGGGCGAGGCGCGCGCCGCATTCGGCGCGGCGCTCGGCCGGCGCTGGCAGGCGCTTCACCCTGATCATGGTCCGGAGGCGATTGCTTTGGCGCAAGACCTGTTCCTCAGGGCGCCGGTGGTGATCGGCGTCGTCTCGCGGGCCGCCCCGCACCCGAAGATTCCGGAGTGGGAGCAGCAGCTCTCGGCGGGGGCGGTGTGCATGAACATTCTCTATGCCGCCACCGCGCTGGGCTATGCCTGCCAGTGGAACACCGGCTGGCTGGCCTATGACGATGGCATGGCGGCGGTGATGGGCCTGGCGCCGCCTGAACGGATTGCCGGCTTCATCTATATCGGCAAGGCCGCGGCCCCGCTGGAAGACCGGCCGCGCCCTGATCCTCAAGCCCTGCTCACCCGCTGGTCGCCCGCATGAGCATCGCCGGGGTTCTGTTCGACAAGGACGGCACGCTGATCGACGTCAACGCCACCTGGGTGCCGATCTACCGCGAGGTGCTGATGGAGCTGTTCGCAACCGACGCGCCGGGCGCTGAGGCCCTGATGGCCAAGGGCGGCTATGACCCGGCCTCGGGCAAGTTCAGGGCCGGATCGGTGCTGGCCGGCGGCACCACGCGGCAGATCGCCGAAATCTGGTGGCCGGACCTCGATGAAACGGCGCTGGCTGGCAAGGTCCATACGCTCGACCACGGCTACACCCATCTGGTGCGCGACCGCCTGGCGCCGCTGGTGCCGCTGGAGCCGATCCTCACGGAGCTGCGCGGGATGGGGATGAGGCTGGGCATCGCCACCAATGACAGCCATGTCTCGGCCACGGCCCACATGGCGCAGATCGGCGCCATCGGCCATTTCGAGGATATCATCGCCGCCGATACGGTGGCCATTCCGAAACCCTCGGGGCAGATGGTGCGGCGGTTTTCCGAAGTGACCGGCCTGCCGGCTTCCGCCATCGCCATGGTGGGCGACAACCACCATGACATGGAGGAAGCCCGCGCCGGCGGGGCGGGCCTCGCCATCGCGGTGCTGAGCGGTAATGCGGGCTATGACGACATCGCCCATCTCGCCGACCACACCATCGCCAGCGTTGCCGAATTGCCGGCGCTGTTGCGGAGTCTCTGATGTTCTACGATGCCGTGAAGAATGACCATGGCCTGGCGCAGGACCCGTTCAAGGCCATCGTGGCGCCGCGCCCGATCGCCTGGATTTCAACGCTCTCGCGCGAAGGCGCCGCCAACCTGGCGCCCTACAGTTTCTTCAACGCCTTCGCGCAGGCGCCGCATTACGTGGCGTTTGGCAGCGGGCCGCCGAAGGACTCGCTTCGCAACATCGAGGCCACCGGCGAATTCGCGGTGAATTTCGTCACCTGGGACCTGCGCGAAGGCATTGAAGAAACTGTAGGGCGCGAGGTTGGCGACGCCGGCAGGCGACAGCGTCGAAATCCACGCGATGGGCCGCGGCGCGACGATCGCCTTGAACGGATCCTGCGCGAGGCCGTGGTCGTTGCGGACAGCGTCATAGAACATTACAGGCTCCTGAGGAGTGACGGCAGCTCGGCGATGCTGGCAATGGTGTGGTCCGCGAGATGGGCGATGTCCTCATGCGCGGCA
>NZ_JBJTER010000148.1:0-3445 GCF_046093005.1 Aestuariivirga sp. | reverse complement strand
GGCGATTTCGGCTCTCACCTCCGAGACAACCGCGGCAATCTCCGCCTTGGCGTCCTCCATCGGGATCAGGTCGCGCCGCCGCTCGGCGATGCGGAGTTCAATCTCGCGCGTGCGGGCGTCAGTCGCCCGGCTGGCGGCGGCGGCCTTGTTCGATTTCTGGAGCAGGTCCTCGTAGTAGGCGAGGGCACCCCGCACGATGGCGACCACCGAGTAGCGGCCATAGGACTGCCGGGTGATGTAGCCCTGGCTGACCAGTGCCTGCACCCAGGATGGACTGCGGTTCAGGAAGGTGGCCGCCTGCGCGAGGCTGATGGTCTGGCCCTTGGACTTGTCTTCTTCAGCCACGCAAGGTCACCTCGGATGAAGACGTTCGAACAGCCGCCGCACGAGATAGCTCCGGACCACCGATACCGCCGTGAAGGCGAGTCCTATGCCCAGATTTTCGATGACACCGGCCCGCAGTCCGAAGATCGGGAAGACCATCATCTGCGTGGCTACTGCGACGATGTATCCGATGGCCGCGCCAACCATGGCCTCGACCGCCGACACTCGCCGGGACTGGCCCATCATTCCTCCAGAAAGCAGCGAAACTGCCGGTCTTCCCGCTTGATATGTCAGCAAAGTAGAGCGCTTATGCGGTCACCGCGAACGGCATAGCCGCCGCAGAACAGGAGACACGGATGACCATGATCCTCCCGACACGCAACGAAGCATGGGGCTTCACCGGAACGATGCGGCGCGCTGGCGCGGCGATGCCCGATGCCTGGGACACGGCCTTCGCGGCCATCGCCAGGGCGACAGACGGCGAGCCCGAAGGGGATCCGCGACTTCCTCGACAGCCGCCACGGCCGCCACTTCGCCGACAGCGTCTGCGAGTTCACCGGAAAGGGTCAGAGCCTTGAGGATGCGATCCGGAACGCGGTCCAACTCTGGAACAGCTGGAAGATCGGCCGCAGCATCCAGCGCGAGACGGGCATCCCCTGCGGACTGCCCTATCTGACCGGATGGGTCCACCACTTCGGCATGCTGGCCGAAGCGGCCTGACGCAACCCCTCGCTCCGTCGCCCCGCGCCAAGGCGGGGCGCAGGGCTGTAGGACGCGGCGATCCCGCCGCTCCGCAACCCTGATGGAGCAAAACCCATGACCCACCTCACCGATACCCAGCGCGTCATTCTCAGCGCCGCCTCGCAACGCACTGACCGCCTCGCGCTTCCCCTCCCCAAGAGCCTCAAGGGCGGCGCCGCCCACAAGGTCATCAATGCCCTGATCGGGAAAGGCCTCCTCAGGGAGGTGAAGGCCAACCGGAAGCTCAGCGATCCCGTCTGGCGCGAGGGCGGCGAGGGTCAAGGCCTCACCCTCATCATCACCGACAAGGGCCTTGAGGCCATCGGGGTTGAGGTTGAGTCACCGAAGACCACGGCACGGACATCAAAGGCGAAGCCCACCACCAGTCCGCGCGAGGCCAAGACCCGCGAGGGCACCAAGCAGTCGGCCATGATCGCGATGCTGCGCCAGCCCGAGGGCGCAACCGTCGACGAGATCGCCGCAGCGACCGGATGGCAAAGGCATACGGTTCGCGGCGCCATGGCGGGCGCGCTCAAGAAGAAGCTCGGCCTCACCATCGAATCCAGCAAGGTCGAAGGCCGGGGCCGCGCTTACAGGATCGCCGTCTGATCAGGAAGCAGCCGAATCCTCTGCTGGCCCGCCCTCGCGGCGGGCCTCTTCTGTCCCGGCGAAGGTCCCGCCCGATGCCGTCCGCGTCGCGTCCGTCGTTTTGACGCCGATCTTGGGAGTGTCATCGCAGCGGCACTCATCGTCACTTGACGTTCCAGAACAGGTAACGCTGGGATTGATACGGGAATAATTCAATGAACGAAACGACGCTGGATCAGGCTTGCTCTTGCCCAGCTGCAGCTCCCGGCTGCCGCACAACCCAACGCGGGGGCTTCATTTAAGAAACCGGGAAAACTGTTCAGACAAGCGGGGCCAGCTCTTTGGACCACTCGTCCAGCGGCCAGATACGCCACTTTACGCTGCATTATTGGTCACTTGCACCTCCTATCTAAGCGCTTCTCGTTCGCGCAATTTTGTCGAAAAAATATGATAAAGTAAGAAAAATGAACATTGAAATGCAATTTATCATAAAATATATAAACAAGACTTGCTGACCGCGTTCAGTGAACTGGCTATTAACTATAATATCTATTCCATTTGAGCTAGAATACGATGCCCCTCCCTGCCACGAGAGCAATAGCGCGCATATCATTAGGAATAATATTGCAAAAATAATGTCCCGAACAGTCCATGAGTTTCTTGAGAGCCTCGCGGTTGCAAGCCCCATCTTGTCAGTACTATACCGATCCTTATCTGATTGGCGCGCAAAAAAAGCAGCGGTTTAATTAGCAATTACAAAATTCAACAACAGGACAACAGGCATCAAAAACAAGAATACAAGAATAGAGAATAGAAGCGCCCATAGAATCATCAATGATTGCGCCTCCATTGATGGAATACATCTGCTACCGCACTGAGCAACTTGTGACAAAGAAATGCTTTTTGCTCTGTCAAAATAAGTCAGGAGAAAGAAATCAATATACACAGCGATTACAAGCGCATGAAATCTACTTAGGAAATACATGGCACGTAAAGCTCAGGAGTTCGACCTAATGAGGTATGACTTGCCATCGCTGCATGAGCAACAAACAATCTCCCCAACCAAAAACTGACCCTGCAGCGGATGGAGCTCAGAGATTTCAACATTTTCTCTTGAGCGTTTGTTGAAACATGGATAGCTGCCTCTTACCCAAACACAAAATCATGCGCCACCAATTTCGTCAGCGCCACGTCGGTGAGCGTCACCGTGCCCAGGCTGCCGAAGTCCAGCACCGTGTTGCCGCCGGACTGGCTGGCCGCAGCTTCAACATGAGCGCTCGCCAGACTGGAACCGGCGATGCCACCGGTGGAATTTCTGCTGCTATCGGTCATCGTCAATCCTCAATGTGGTCCTGAAGTTGCGTGCAACCAGAGTGGTATAATCATGCCACCTCCTACCAACGTAGTTAGCAAACCATTTCCTGTAAGTTGCCAGGTAATCACACCGCCAAGTGGTGACAGAAATAGTAAAATCCATGCAGTTCTTCCAGAGATTTTCATTAATCACCACACTTGAAAGACATCATCTTTGATTATTTGTCTCACCCGAGATAATCCACGAGCCCACAAAGGGTGAGATGTTCAGCAACAGGCTCTCGGCTGCCATATCGATCAAGTGCAGGCCTCATCGCTGCTGAACATCTTCTCGACTTTTCCTTATCGCGAGCAAGCCCGCAAAGACCGGCACGCCCGGGCCCGATCCGCCGGTGAGCCCATCACTGCCGGAGAAACTCTTAAGTCCATCGCGCTGATCGGCTGCGGCGTTAGCGCTCTTCAAGCCAAGGATATCATC
>NZ_JBJTER010000147.1:0-22298 GCF_046093005.1 Aestuariivirga sp. | reverse complement strand
GGATCGCTGCCGGAGGGGCGGCGCTCATGGACGTGCCGTTCAGCGCCGACCCCAAAGTGGTGGCGCTGGCCTTCGTGGTCTCGGCGCTGATCGGCGTGCTGTTCGGCTATTTCCCGGCACGCCGCGCCGCCCGCCTCGATCCCATCGAGGCGCTGCGCCGCGAGTAAGAGAGAGGTTTTCATTTCGAGCTGATCGTCTGGCTCTCCGGAGCCGCGAACCCAACTTGCCGGGCCGTCCACCGCTGCACTCACCCATGAAAAACGCCCGTATACCGGGCGTTTTTCAATTCGCTGGCGGCAAAGCGTTGCGAGCCGTATGCCGCCGGGAAGGCGGCGCGGCGTCACTTGCTCGGCAGCATCACCGCGTCAATCACGTGGATGATACCGTTGTCGGCGATGATGTCCGCCTTCACCACCCGGGCATTGTCAACCGTCACGCCATCGGCGTTCTTGGTGATTGCCAGCGTACGATCCGGCGTGGCCTTCAGCGTACGGACATGAAACGGACCCGCCAGCATCTGATTGGACGCCAGCTTGCGCGGCAGCACGTGATAGGTGAGTATCGCCACGAGCTGATCCTTATTCTCAGGCTTGAGCAAGTTCTCCACCGTTCCTGCAGGCAGTTTGGCGAAGGCTTCGTCGGTCGGCGCGAAGACCGTAATGTTGGGCGTGGTCGCCAGCGCATCGGCGAGACCGGCGGCCGTGGCGGCCGCCAGCAACGTATTGAAGGACCCGGCCTGCTTGGCGGTCTCAACAATGTTGGCGGCCGATGCCGCTGTGGTTCCGAGGGCGAGCGCAAAGGCGGCCGCAAGAACGGTCTTGTGCATGGATGTCTCCCGATTTTTCGTTTACCGCGGCTGGCCGCCGTTGATTTCTCAGCCGTTTGCTGACCGCCCCTGGATAAACGCAGCCGGGGGTGCGGCGGATTGCGCCGCCGCCTCACGATTTCGTGACTTTCGGGCGCTATGGGTCGCGGGGCGGTTTCAGCGCCCAAGCGTGTCGATCGCCAGAGCGGCAGCCGCCGCGCCAGAGTTCTGCTGTTGGCCGGTGATCAGGTTGCCGTCGCGCACCGCGAAGGGCTTGAACATGCCATTGACGATGAAATTGGTGCCGTCGATCTTGCGCGCCTCCTCCTCGATCCAGAAGGGCTGGATGCGCTTGCCCACGAAACTGTCGGCGAAGGCCTCTTCGCTGTTGGCGAAGCCGGTCCAGGTCTTGCCCGCTTCGGCAGATGTTCGGTTGATGAGGTCTTGTGGGTTTATGCTTCGGAAACCGCGGCAAACGCCCAGTTGCGGCCCTTGCCGCGGAACAGGGCCTGGTTGATCCACACCATGGCGAAGGGCTCCAGCAGCCGGGCCTTGGCGATGTCGCCGGCGTCCAGCGCCTCGAAGCCGAGGTCGCCCAGAATTTGTGCCACGCTCTGCTTTGCGGCGGCGTCGTTTCCGGCCATGAACATCACGGGCCGGTGCGGCAGCGCCCGGTTGTCCGCCATCATTTCAGCGCCCACCTGGTTCAGTGTCTTCACCACTTTCGCGCCTGGCAGCCAGGACTGCACGGTCTCACCGCCGCTGGTGGTGTGGCCGATGGTGAGCGCCAGGGCGCCATTGACCATGCCGAGCGGATTCATGCAGTCGATGACGATCTTTCCACTGAGATCGCCAAGTCCTTTGACGGCGTTTTCCGCCGCGCCCCATGGCAAGGCAAGGATGACCAGCTCGGCCCCGGCCGCCGCCTGTGCCGGAGCGGCCACCGCGGCGCCCGCCGCCTTGGCCAGGGCCTGAACATCCGTAGCGGCGGGATCGCGGGCCCCGAGCGTCACCTGGTGGCCCTTGCCCTTCAGGCCGTGGGCGATCGCGCCACCCACATTGCCGGTTCCGATGATTGCAATGCGCATGGGAACTTCTCCTTGCTTCCCCCTTTGATCCGGAGATAAGCCACAGGAGAAAGAAACAAAAACGAATTACACTGATGTCTGACTTAAGTAAGTCTGAACTCCGGCGCCTCGATCTCACCCTTCTGCTGATCTTTCTGGGGCTTGTGCGGCATCGCAAGGCTGCTGATGTGGCCACGGACCTCGGGCTAACCCCATCGGCGATCAGCCAGGCGCTGCAGCGCCTGCGCGCGGTGTTCAAGGATGAGCTGTTTCTGCGGCATCCCTACGGATTGGAACCCACCGCCACGGCGCTGGCGCTCGAGCAGCCGGTGGCGCAGGCCGTGGAGGCGCTGCGCGGTGCGTTGGGAACCGCCCGCGCCTTCGACCCTGAGCGGGCGGAGGGCATTGTACGGATAGCAGCACTCGATGGCGAACAGGCGGTGCTGGTGCCGCCGCTGACGGCGCGGCTGCGCGCCGCCGCGCCGGGCTTGCGGCTTTCCGTCTTGCCTTTCGGCAGAGGCCAGGCTGCCGAGGCCCTGTCCGATGGCCGCGCCGATCTCATGCTCGGCGTGTTGTGGGAGCCAGACCCGGCGATGTCGAGCCAGCTGCTCTATGAGGAAGGTTTCCTGGTGGCGGGACGGTCCAAGGCCTTGCCCCAGGCGCCCCAGGTCACGCTCGACGATTACTGCAACGCCGATCATATTCTCATCTCGCCGGGCGGGGACCTGCGCGGCATCGTCGACACGGCACTCGAAGCCTTGGGCAGGAGCCGCCGCATCGTGCTGGGTCTGCCGGCCTTCCTGCCGGCCCTTGCCGTTGCTGCGCGTTGTGACGCCATTGTCACGCTGCCCGCACGCGTGGCGCGGTCCTTCGCGCCTGGCTTCGGGCTGGTTCTGGCCGAGCCGCCGCTCACCATCCGGCGCTTCAATATCTCGGTGTTCTGGCACCGGCGCAACGACCGCGATCCACGAATTCTATGGCTCCGCCAGCAGCTGGCGGCTATTATTCCGTGACCGGCGGCCGCCAGGTGTCCGGCTTTCGGAGAAACCGGTGATGATCGATGCAAGAGTCGCCGCGCTGGCTGGCGAATATGCGCGGGCGCTGAGGCCTGAAATCGAAACCCTGTTCCGCCAGCAATGGGCGGACCCGGAATTGCCCGGCATGGAAGTCCGCGCGGCGGCCCGGCTGGCCAACTGGCTTGCCGGTCATGGCTTTGCTGTCGAAAAAGGTGCGGGCGGCCTACCCACCGCCTTTGTGGCGCGGTCCGGCCCAGGCGGTGGCCCGGTCGCAGCGCTCCTCGCCGAATATGATGCGCTGCCCGGCCTGGACAATGAGGCCGCACCGGTCCGCAAGAGCCTCGGGCTGGCGGCTGGCCATGGCTGCGGGCACAATCATATCGGGCCGGCCAATGCCGGCGCCGCCGTCGTGGCTGCCCTGGTCTGCCGCGAGCTCGGCATCGGCGGCGAGATCAGGGTCATCGGCTGTCCGGCCGAGGAAATCCTGTGGGGCAAGATCGCCCTCTTCCGCGCCGGGGTGTTCGCGGGCATCGACGCCATTCTCACCTCGCATGGCGATTACCAGACCGGGGCGCTGTCACGGCCTTGCCAGGCGGTGGTCTCCGGTGAATTCGTCTATGCCTCTGAGTCAGGCCATGGCGGCCAGACCGGCCAGCGCAATGCCCTGCTGGTTGCCGAGGAAGCGGTGAGCGCCGCCATCCGCGCGATTGAAACCGATTACCCGGGCGTGCTGCTGCGTCATGTGCTGAGAAAAGCGGGGGTGATGCCCTCGATCATGCCATCGGAAACCCGGCTGTGGTTCACCACCAGAGGCTTCGACTACGAACGCACGCGCGGCGCCTATGAGGCGATCGCCCGGCTGGCGAGTGACGCCGCCCGGCATGGCGGCGTTTCCTGCCGTCACCAGTTCATTTCCGAGTCGCGCGGCTATCTGCCGAACGATACGCTGGGCCGGCTGCTGTTCGCGGCTATGCGCGCGGCCGGCGGACCACAATGGACGGAAGCGGATCTGGCCTTCATGCGCGCGCTCTGCCACGCTTGCGCGCCTGAGGAGCAGATGGAGATCGACAGCGAGATTCGCTATTTCGACAGCGGCGAGGACTACTATGGTCAGGACGACGGCGAGGTGAGCTGGCGCATTCCGCTGGGCCGCGTCAATTGGGCCTATCCCAAGCAGGTTCCTATTCACCATTGGGCCTGGACGGCGCTATCCGGCCATCCCGCCGGTTCGCCAGGGCCGCTGGCCGCCGCGCAGGCGCTGGCCATGGCGACCGTGACATTGCTGGGCGCGCCAGCCCTCATTGTGGATGCGCAACTTGAACTGCGCCGCCGCGTCGCGGGCATCGGCCTCACGCAGCCCCGGCTCGGCGCGCTGGCCACCATGACCCAGGCGCCAGAGTCATTCTGGGCGGCGTCCTGGGTCGAATAGCGTTCATTGGTAGAACGGCTTCACGGCGCGGTAGAGGTTCCGGAACTGGACGAGTTTTCCGCCATAGGCGTCGGCGAGCGCCGGATCAGGGCGGATTTCAGCGGCGATCCGCGGCTTCGTGCAGACTTTGGCGGGATCTTCTCCCGTCAAGGCGAGGCGGGCCAGCCGGGCGGCGCCGAAGGCCGGGCCGGCGCCCGACTCTTCCTGCACGTGCAAGGTCTTGCCGAGCGCGCTGGCGAGGATCTTCATCCAGAACGGGCTTCGCGCGCCACCGCCGTTGACGGCGATCTGTTCGGGCAGCGCGCCGGTTTCGGCCACATAGGCCTGGCAATCGGCAAGCGCCAGCGCCACGCCTTCGACGACAGCCTGTGTCACCTGTTCGGCGCCTGACGCAGGCGTGAGGCCGAACAGCACGCCCCTGGCATGGGCGTTGTTGTGCGGGGTACGCTCGCCGGTGAGATAGGGCAGGAACATGAGCGGCGACGGCCCCGTGAAGGCTGTTTCCGCCGCCGCCAGCATGGCGCCGATGTCGCTTTTCCCGAGAAGCTCCGCCGCCCAGGCGAGCGCGCCCGCGCCGTTCAGCAGGGCGGCCATCTGGAACCAGCGCTGAGGCAGGCCGTGGCAGAAACTGTGAACCAGATGCTCTGGCGCGGGGCGGTAGCTCTCGCGCGCCACGAAATATTGCGCTGCCGTGCCCAGCGAGATGAAGGCATCACCCTCGTTCACGGCGCCCGCGGCGATGGCGCCCGCCGCCGCATCGCCGGCGCCGGTGGCCAGAATCGTGCCAGGCTTCAGACCCCATGCCGCAGCCACCGGCGCGGTCAATTCACCCGCCACCGCCGAACCTTCCAGGACCGGTGGCAACAGCGATAGATCAATGCCGCAGGCGGCGGCGATCTCCGGCGACCATTGCCGCCGCGCACAGTCAAGCAGCAAGGCGCCCGATGCATCGCTCATGTCGGTGGCGAGGCTGCCGCTCATCCGCAGGCGCACATAGTCCTTGGGCAGCAGCAGATGGCGCGCCTGGCGCAAGACTTCCGGCTCATGGTGGGCAAGCCACAGCAGCTTGGGCGCCGCGAAGCCCGGCATGGCGGGTACCCCGGCGATCTGCCCGATAGCCGGAAGCCGGCGGTTCAGCTCCTCGGCCTCTCCAAAGGCGCGGCCGTCATTGTGCAGAATGGCCGGGCGCAACGGGCGGCCCGCGCCGTCGATCAGCACCGCGCCATGCATCTGGCCGGAAAGGCCGACCGCGCCGATGGCGGCCCATGAACGCCCTGCCGCGGCGCGAAGTTCCGCGACAGTGCCCTCGACTGCCGCCCACCAGTCATCCGGGTGCTGCTCCGACCACAGCTCATGGGGCCGCGACACGGCAAGCGGCGTGGAAGCCGCAGCGATCAGCCGCTGTGTGCCATCCACCACCACGGCCTTGACGGAGGAGGTTCCGATGTCGATGCCGAGAAACATTGTGCTCAACCCTTCTGGGCGACGAGCAGATAATTCACGTCCATGTCGCGGCTCACCCGCCACTGGCGGCTGAAGGGATTGTAGGTGACGCCCATCTCCTGCTTCACCGCCAGGCCGTTTTCGGCGAGCCATGCCTTGAGCTCATCGGGGGTGATGAACTTCTCCCATTGATGGGTGCCCTTGGGCAGCCAGCGCAGCACATATTCGGCGCCGACGATGGCCAGCCCAAAGGACTTGAGCGTGCGGTTCAGCGTCGCCACGAACATCAGCCCGCCTGGATTGAGCATGGCCGCACAGGTGGCGGTGAAGGCGCGCGGGTCCGCCACGTGCTCGATCACCTCCATGTTGAGGATCACGTCAAAACGCGCGCCCGCCGCCGCGAGGTCCTCGGCCGTGCCGACCCTGTAATCGATGGCGAGCCCCATCTCGTCACGATGGACGGAGGCGGTCTTGATGTTCTTCTCCGACGGGTCGACCCCCACCACGGCGGCACCCAGCCGGGCCATGGGCTCGCTCAGCAGCCCGCCGCCGCAGCCGATATCGAGGAAGCGAAGTCCTTCGAAGGGGCGGCGTTCGAGCGGGTCACGGCCCAGCCGCGCCGTCACCTGCTCCTTGATGATCTGCAGCCGCACGGGATTCAACACATGCAGCACCCCGAACTTGCCGTTCGGGTTCCACCATTCGGCCGCCATGGCCGAGAATTTCTCCACTTCCGAAGGGTCGAGCGAGGGGGCCAAGGCGGTCATTACGTCATCCAAATTTGTGTTTCGGCCATTATTGCATAGAGAAGGCCTGTCATCTATGAGTACGCCGCGCCGCAGCCGGGGGTTCAACCGTCCATCAGACCAGGCCACCAGCCGGAACCTTGAAACGAGGTCCGGGCGGCGGAGGATTATGAGGGGTTCTGGCCGATGGGCCGTTTGGTAATGAAGTTCGGGGGTACGTCGGTTGCGGATATCGGCCGCATCCGCAATGTCGCCCGCCATGTCGAGCGTGAGGTCAAGGCCGGCCACCATGTGGCGGTGGTGGTCTCGGCCATGGCTGGCACCACCGACCGTCTGGTGGGCTGGTGCCGCGAGGCCGCCGCCGTCCATGACGCGCGCGAGTATGACGCGGTGGTGGCGTCCGGCGAACAGGTGACCGCCGGGCTCCTGGCCATCGTCTTGCAGGACCTCGGCATTCCCGCCCGCTCATGGCAGGGCTGGCAGATTCCGCTCAAGACCGACGGCGTTCACGGCGCCGCCCGCATTGCCGGCATTGACGGCGAGGAAATCCGCAAGCGCATGGAGCAGGGCCAGGTGGCGGTGATCGCCGGTTTCCAGGGCATCGGCCCCGACCGCCGCATCACGACACTGGGCCGCGGCGGCTCGGATACCTCGGCGGTCGCGGTGGCCGCGGCGCTCGATGCCGGCTGCGACATCTACACCGATGTCGACGGCGTCTATACTGCCGATCCGCGGATCGTTACCGGCGCCCGCAAGCTTGACCGCATTTCCTACGAGGAGATGCTGGAACAGGCCTCGCTCGGCGCCAAGGTGCTGCAGACCCGCTCGGTCGAGCTCGCCATGGTCTATAAGGTACCCTTGCAGGTGCGCTCGAGTTTCGAGCCGCCTGACTCGCCCAACCAGAACAGGCCCGATGGGACGGGCCCCGGAACACTCGTTTGCGATGAGGAACGTATCGTGGAACAGCATGTGGTAAGCGGCGTCGCCTATTCGCGCGACGAAGCCAAGGTCTCGATCCGCCGCGTCAAGGATCAGCCCGGTGTCTCGGCGGCGATTTTCGGGCCGCTCGCCGAGGCGGACATCAGCGTCGACATGATCGTGCAGAATATTTCCGCCGATGGCGCCTTTGCCGACATCACTTTCACTGTGGCGCGCAAGGACCTGCGCAAGGCGCTCGACGTGCTGAACGCGGTAAAATCCAAGGCGGGCTTCGAAAGCATCGCGCATTCCGCCGATGTGGCCAAAGTGTCGATCGTCGGCATCGGCATGCGCAGCCACGCCGGCGTGGCCGCCAAGATGTTCCGCGCGCTGGCCGAAAAGGGCATCAATATCCAGGCCATCACCACCTCGGAGATCAAGGTCTCGGTGCTGATCGACGAGGCCTATACCGAGCTCGCGGTGCGCGCCCTGCATACGGCCTACGGGCTTGACGCCAAGGTCGCCTGAACCGGATGCGCCTGATCAGCCATAACGTGACGGTGGCCGGCCGCTACAAAGCGGCCGTCGTCTCCGTACGCGGAGACACCGGCTGATGGCAAACTCCGCCCTTGGCCCGCGTGTCCTGCTGAAAAGGCTCCGCGAGGTCATGGCGGAGCCGGTCGCGGCACAGAAGCGGCTGGACAAGATCGTGCAGATCATCGCCGCTAACATGGTGGCAGAGGTCTGCTCGATCTATGTCATGAGGCCCGGCGACATTCTTGAACTTTACGCCACCGAGGGCCTGAAGCGCGAGGCGGTTCACAAATCCAAGCTCAAGAGCGGCGAGGGCCTCGTCGGCACCATCGCCATGCAGGCCATCGGCCTCAATCTTTCGGATGCGCAGCGCCATCCGGCCTTCAAGTACCTGCCCGAGACGGGCGAGGAGATCTACAATTCCTTCCTTGGCGTGCCGGTCATGCGCGGCGGCACGGTGATCGGCGTGCTGGTGGTGCAGAACCGCACGCGCCGGCACTACACCGAAGAGGAAGAAGAGGCGCTGCAGACCACAGCCATGGTGCTGGCCGAGGTCATCGCGGCGGGCGAATTGCGCGAAGTGGCAAGCGAGGTCGCCGCCGACGTCGCGCATGTGAGAAGCCATCATCTGCGCGCCGACTCGCTCGCTGAGGGCGTGGCGCTCGGCTATGCCGTTCTGCATGAGCCGCGCGTCGTCATCCAGAACCTGATCGCCGAGAACATTCCCGCCGAGAAGCGGCGCCTTGAGGATGCGGTGGCCCAGCTGCGCGCCCATGTCGATGAGCTGCTGGACGGTTCTGACGCGCAGCGCGGCGCCACCGAGTATTCCGATGTGCTCGAAACCATCCGCATGTTTGCCCATGACAAGGGCTGGGTGCACCGCCTGCGCGAGGCGATTGACACCGGCCTTACGGCCGAAGCCGCCGTCGAGCGCGTGCAGAACGACAACCGCGCCCGCATGGCGCGCACGCCCGACCCTTACTTGCGCGAGCGGATGCATGACCTGGACGACCTGTCCAACCGTCTGCTGCGCATTCTGACAGGCGCCATCGCCACGGCCTCGCGGTCAGACCTGCCGCAGAACGCCATCGTGGTGGCCCGCAACATGGGGCCCGCCGAGCTTCTCGATTATGACCGTTCGCGGCTGCGCGGCGTGGTGCTGGAGGAAGGCGGGCGCACCAGCCACGTCACCATCGTGGCGCGGGCGCTGGGCATTCCCGCCGTGGGCCAGGCCGCGGGACTGATCGATCTCGTTGATACCGGTAGCCCGCTCATCGTTGATGGCGGCACGGGAGAGGTTTTCGTCCGTCCGTCGACGGAGCTGCAGCGGTCCTATGCCGAAAAAGTGCGCTTCTACGCCCGAAAGCAAGCGCAATACGCCGCACTGCGCGATCAACCGGCCATCTGCCGGTCGGGCGAGCAGATCGAACTCAACATCAATGCAGGTCTGGTTGTCGACCTGCCGCATCTCCATGATTCGGGTGCAGATGGCGTGGGGCTCTACCGCACCGAGCTACACTTCATGATGGCCAGCCGTTTCCCGCGGCTTTCCCAGCAGATCCGCCATTACGAGACGATCATCACCCAGGCCAAGGGAAAGCCCGTCACCTTCCGGACGCTTGATATCGGCGCTGACAAGGTGCTGCCCTATCTGCGCCAGCCGAAGGAGGAGAATCCGGCGCTGGGATGGCGCTCGATCCGCATGGCGCTGGACCGCCCGGCGCTTCTGAGGCTGCAGCTGCGTGCGCTGATGATGGCCGCCGCCGGAAGCCCCATGAAGATCATGTTCCCGATGATTGCCGACGTCGAGGAATACAAGCGTGCGCTCGAAGTCGTGGACATCGAGAAGCGCCATCTCCTGAAGCGCGGCCACCGCCTGCCGGAACCATTGAAGCTCGGCGCCATGATCGAAATCCCCTCGCTGCTCTGGCAGCTCGATCATCTGCTGCCGCTCGTCGATTTCGCCTCCATCGGCTCGAATGACCTGGTGCAGTTCCTGTTCGCCTCCGACCGCGGCAACCCGCGGCTCGCCGGCCGCTATGATGCGCTGAGCCCGGCGGCGCTGAGCGCCATGCGGCTGATCGTCGAGAAGGCGGAGCGACACGGCAAGCCGGTGACCCTCTGCGGCGAGCTCGGCGGCCGGACGCTGGAGGCCATGGGCCTCGTTGGCGTGGGCCTCACCTCGATTTCTATGGTGCCTTCGGCGGTGGGGCCGGTCAAAGCCATGGTCCGTTCGCTTGACCGCCAGAAGCTGTGGCGTTTCATGGAGCCCTTGCTCACCAGCCCGCTCCACACGCTCAGGCCGGAGCTGATGGAATTCGCGCAACGCAACGGCGTGGTACTCTGACGTAAGCCTCGCGTTAGCTTCCCGTTCACCATTCTCGTTCATCATGTCGCTCAAAGTCCCGTTAACGCGGGCTTAACAGGCAACCAGCGCCCCGAGAGTGGTATCATGCGTAACGACAGCGTCGAGATGACCGAGGAAGCCGCCAGTGCGGCCAATATCCGTGACGAAGCCCCTTATCAGACGGAACAAGAGACGGACTCCAGTCATATCGGCCTGCGCGGCAAGCCCGACGGCGCGGCCGACCCGCTGGGAGAGGCCGGCTGGTATCTTGAATACGAACGCCTGTCGCGCGGGCTCAGCCTGGCCGAGGCGGGCGAGGGCAGCGGCATTCACCCCTACCACCTCGAAGCCATCGAAAATGGCGATCTCACCCGGCTGCCTGAGCGCCGCGAAGCTCTGGAACTGATCAGCGCCTATGCTGACTATCTCGGTTTCGATCCCGAACCGCTGGTGCAGCATTACGCCCATTTCCTGCCCTTGCCGCCGCTTGCCGCGGAGCCCCGTCATCCGGCCAATCCCGCGCCTCTGACAAGCGCCAGAGTGCTGCCGTTCGGGCGTTTCGCCAAGTTGCCGAAGCTGCGCCGGATTCCCGGCGGAGCGGGCGGACTCGTCGCTTCGACCGCCGCCGCGGTGCTGCTGTTCGCGGCGGTGGGCTACTTCCTGCTGCCTGGCGGCGACAAGCCCGCAGCGCTGAGCGAACAGCCTTCAGCCGAGTCAGCCGATATCAGCGCGGCTCCGCAAGCCGATCCGATGCCCACCGCATCCACGGCCCCTGATGCCGCAGCGATCATGGCGGGAGAACCACCAGCTGCCAGTGCAACGGCTCCCGGTGAAGACGATCTTGTCGGCACCGGGCTCGATGGCATCACCGCGCTCATCGAAAAGAGCATGCCGGATGGCGAACCGGTACCGGCGGTAACCGACGACGTGTCGGCGGGTCCGGAGGGCCGCACTTTCGGTGCCGCGAACGGCGAAAGCCGCCTCATGCTGAAGGCCAAGGCTCCGGTGTGGGTGAGGATCGAGGACAATCAGGGCCGGGTGGTGATGACCCAGATGCTGATGAAGGGCGACATCTACCGGGTGCCCAACCGCGACGGCCTGATCATCATCGCCCGCGACGGCGGCCTGCTCAGCTATTCGATCGACGGCAGGGACAAGGGCATGCTTGGAACGCCAGGCGAAATCCTCGTCGGCCGTTCTCTCGACCTCAAGGCGCTTGAAGGCTGACGCCGCCCTCTTGCGCGCTGTCGTCCAGCGGGTTTCGGAAGCCTCCGTCACGGCCGGGGACCGGGTAGCCGGAGCGATCGGCCGTGGCTTTCTGGTTCTGGTCTGCGCCATGGCCGGCGACACCGAAGCCGAGGCCGCGCGGCTTGCCCGCAAGATCGCCCAGCTACGCATCTTCCGCGACGACGCAGGCAAGATGAACCTTCCGCTTGCCGCGGTTGAGGGGCAGGTGCTGGCGGTGAGCCAGTTCACGCTTGCCGCGCAGGGCATGGAAAGCGGTAACCGCCCGGGCTTTTCCGCCGCCGCGCCGCCTGACGAGGGCCGGCGTCTTTACGAGCTTTTCTGCGACGCCTTGCGGCGTGAGGGCATCGCGGTCGAAACCGGTGTCTTTGGCGCCGAGATGCGGGTGGCGCTGGTCAATGACGGGCCGGTCACCATCCTGTTCGATACGGCTGCCAAGGGCTGACAGGCTTCCAACTTGTAGGGCCATCGGCTAGAAGCCCGGCCCATGTCCGCCATTCCGCTCGAAAAGCTTGACCGCATCATCCACCGCTTTGCCGCCGCCGAACATGACATGTCGTCAGGCGCGGTGACCGGGGATGCATTCGTACGGGTATCGCGGGAATATGCCGAGCTCGAACCGGCCGCCAGGAAGGCGCGTGAGCTGCGCAAGGCCTATGACGAGCGCCAGGGCCTTACGGAAATGGTTGAGGCAGGCGGCGAGCTGGCCGCCATGGCGGAGGCCGAGCGGCCGTTGCTGGCCCAGCGAATCGCCGATCTCGAGCAGGAGATGCGCCTGTTGCTGCTGCCCAAGGATGCCGCCGACGAGCGCAATGTGATCCTCGAGGTCCGCGCCGGCACCGGGGGCGATGAAGCGGCGATTTTCGCGGGCGATCTGTTCCGCATGTATCAGCGCTACGCGGCCTCGAAAGGCTGGCGGATAGAGGTGATCTCGGCCAGCGAAGGCGAACATGGCGGCTACAAGGAAATCATCGCCAACATCTATGGGGCCGGCGCCTTCGCGCGCCTCAAATTCGAATCGGGTGTCCACCGGGTGCAGCGCGTGCCGGCCACCGAGGCGCAGGGCCGCATCCACACCTCTGCCGCGACTGTTGCGGTGCTGCCCGAGGCGGAGGAGGTGGACGTCAAGATCGAGGACAAGGACCTCCGGATCGATGTCTATCGGTCGTCGGGGCCCGGCGGCCAGTCGGTGAACACCACCGATTCGGCGGTGCGCATCACCCACATTCCGACCGGCATCGCGGTCGCCCAGCAGACCGAGAAATCCCAGCTCAAGAACAAGAACGCCGCCATGAAGCTGCTGCGCGCCAGGCTCTATGAGATCGAACGCCAGCGCATCGACCAGGAGCGCTCCGCCCAGCGCAAGGACCAGGTGGGCTCCGGGGACCGCTCGGAACGCATCCGCACCTACAACTTCCCGCAGGGGCGCTGCACCGACCACCGCATCAACCTCACCCTCTACAAGCTCGACCAGATCATCGAGGGCCCGGCGCTGGAGGAAATGATCCAGGCCCTGATGACCCACCATCAGGCCGAACTCCTTGCCCGGCAGGATGATGCCGCCTGAGCGGGTGAAGCCGCTGCTCGTCTGGGCGGCGGGGCGTCTGCGGGATGCGGGATGCGAAACGCCCGATCTCGATGCCAGGCTGCTGCTGCAGGGGGCAGCCGGGCTCAGCCGCGAAGAGCTCATTCTCGAGCCGGATCGCCATTTGGCCGGTGAGCAGATCACGGCCTTTGAGGCCATGATTGCCCGCCGCGAGGCCCGCGAGCCCGTTTCCCGCATCCGCGGCGAGCGCGAGTTCCATGGCCGGTCCTTCCGGGTGACGCCGGACACGCTTGATCCTCGTCCTGACACTGAAACCCTGGCGGAGACGGCTCTGGCGCTGTTGCCGAAGGCGGGGCGGTTTCTTGAACTTGGCGCTGGCACCGGCGCGGTGGCCATCACGCTGCTGGCGGAGCGGCCGGACGCATATGGCATTGCCACCGATGTCTCCGCCGCCGCTCTGGCGGTGACGGCCGAAAATGCCGAGCGGCATGGTGTGGCGGACCGTCTTGTTCTGCTGACTGGAAGCTGGTTTGCGCCGGTGAAAGGGGTTTTCGACCTTATCTTGTCAAATCCGCCCTATATCCCCGCCGCAGAGATCGCCACGCTCAGCCCGGATGTGCGCTGCTTTGACCCGCGCCTCGCGCTGGACGGCGGGGCGGACGGCCTTGACGCCTACCGTGCCATTGCCGCGGGGGCGGCCGCCCATCTGACGCCCGGTGGCCATGTTGTCGTGGAAATCGGGGCCGGCCAAGGGCTTGAGATCGCGGCAATCTTCGTGGCAGCCGGCTTCAGGCTGGTGGACCAGCGCCAGGACCTGGGTGGCCATATCCGCTGCCTCGCATTCCAACGGGTTGAAAATTAGTCGTTGGAAAGTCGCGGCCTGTGGGCTAAAGACGAGTCGGAAACGCTTTCTGCCCTTACTTTTTGGTGCCGGGAACGACGTTGGGGTTGCCGCCGGAATGGCGCAGACACCCAGTTGCAATCTGCACAGGCGGGGACGAGGCGTGAACCCTTCCGGGGATCACGCTTGTGGCGGAAGCCTTCCGACAACCAACGGGTAAGGCGTGAATACGCTCGCTGTGTGAGCAGAAAAGAAGGCGAGATGCCGCGAGGCCCCCTTTGTGGGCCCGCGAGGCAGGCATGCGCAACCTCGTATCATTTTGGAATAGGAATTAGATGAGACCAACGCACAAGAACCGCAATCGCAACCGGCATCGCAGTGGCGGCGGGGGCGGAGGTGGCGGCGGAGGCGGCAATCCGCTGAGCCGGGTGTATGAGAGCAACGGGCCGGACGTGAAGGTGCGCGGTACGGCCCAGACAATCGCCGACAAATACCTTCAGCTTGGCCGTGACGCCCAGTCTTCGGGGGATATCGTAATGGCCGAAAGCTATTTTCAGCACGCCGAGCACTATCTGCGGATCGTCTTCGCGGCGCAGGCCTACAACCAGCAACAGCAGCAGCAATTCCGCCGCCCCGACGACGAGTTCGACGAGGACGACCAGGAGGATCAGGCGGAGGCTGCCGTCGAGCAGCGCGGAGGCGCCCAGCCTGTGGCTGAACCTGATGGGCTTGGCGATCAGCCGATGATTGAGGGAGCCCCGGAACGGACCGCCCAGCAGGGGCAGCAGTTCCGCCCGCCACGCGAGCAGCGCGAGTTCGGCCGCGAGGGCCGCGAACAGGGCCAGGGCCGTGACCGGTTCCGTCCGCGCTGGCAGGACCGCCGCCAGGACAATCAGCAGCCGCAAGGCCAGCAAGGCCAGCCGCCGCGCAACGAGGATCAGCCCCGGCCTGAGCCGCAGCAGCTGGCGCCCGCCGCCGATCCGGGCCGCTGGGAGGCGCCGTCCTTCCTGCGCCGTCCGGCAGCGGCTCCCGCGGCATCTGAGCCGCCACCTGCGGAAGAAGTCACCGCCCAGCCAGCCCCCAAGCGCCGCGTCGAGCGCCGGCCGCGCAAGGAAGTAGCCGAAACCCCCTCGCCGGCTGACGGCGAATAGGGTTCAGCCACGCGGCCGGTAGGCCAGCCAGTAAGCCAAGGCGACGCCGCCCGCGCCGCCCACCACATTGCCGAGGGTGACCGGAACCAGGTTGCCCAGAAAACCGGCGAGCGTGACCGGCACGCCTGCCGCCCAGCCGGCCGGAATCAGATACATGTTGGCAACCGCGTGCTCGTAGCCCAGCAGCACGAAGGCGGTGATCGGGAAGACGATGGCGAGCACCTTGTCCGCCACGCCGCGGGCCGCGAAGCTGAGCCAGACGGCGAGGCAGACCAGCATGTTGCAAAGGACGCCACGGCTGAAGGCCTCGACCGGGCCGATGGCCAGCTTGGCCGCGGCGATGGCCCGCGCGGCATCGCCCGGCGGGCCTGAGAACAGGCCGGATGCCCACATCAGGGCCGCCACGGCGAGAGCGCCGATCAGATTTCCGGAAAACGAAAAAGCCCAGTTCCGCAACAGCGCGGCGCCGGTTACCCGCCTGTCCACCCAGGCCATGACGATGAGTGCATTGCCGGTAAACAGTTCCGCCCCGGCCACCACCACCAGGATGAGCCCGGTCGAAAACACCACCCCGGCCAGCAGCCGGGTGGGTCCGAAACCCGGTTGGGTTCCGGCCACCGCGGCGGTGAAGGCCGCCGCGCCCAGCGCAATGAATGCCCCCGCGAGCACCGCCAGCGTCAGCAGCGGCACGGAGCCGAGCGCCGCCTTGCTGACGCCCGCCTCCTCGATGCGCAGCGCCACCTCGGCTGGCTTGTAGGCGTCAAGGCCGGTGGGATCGATTTTCTGAACCATGCTTCGCTCTCGTCTGTGGTGCTAATTGACCTGGCGCAAGGAAGTGGCCTGAATTCCCGCCAATCATGCCGCCCATCGCTTGATCCGTGCCAATCCATCCCCATATGACCTCATCATTGGCCGCTCTCCAAGCGGAATGCCTTTCGGGGGTTCAAACGGGGATGGGCGGTACTTCAACCGTTGACGGCGTGTCCGGGCTGCCTCTCGCGGAGCCTTGGGCATGCGCCGAGGAGGAGAATAGTAATGGATTTCGAGAAATACACCGAACGGTCACGCGGTTTTGTGCAGTCGGCCCAGTCACTGGCGCTGCGTGACGGACATCAGCGTTTCAGCCCCGAGCATCTTCTGAAGGTTCTGCTGGATGACGAGGAAGGCCTCGCCGCTGGCCTGATCAAGGCGAGTGGTGGCGACTCGCGTCTTGCCCTGCGCGAAACCGAGGTGGCGCTTGCCAAGCTGCCCAAGGTTTCCGGCGCCGGCGCCGGCCAGGTCTATCTGGCGCCCGAAATGGCCAGGGTCTTCGACACGGCCCAGAAACTGTCGGAAAAGGCCGGTGACAGCTATGTCACCGCGGAGCGGCTGTTGCAGGCTTTGGCGGTCGAGCCGTCCGAGGCGTCAAAGGCGCTGAAGGCTGCGGGCGTCACCGCCCAGGGCCTGAACGAAGCGATCAATGCCATCCGCAAGGGCCGCACGGCTGACACCGCGTCCGCCGAGCAGGGCTATGACGCGCTCAAGAAATATGCCCGCGACCTGACCGAAGCGGCCCAGCAGGGCAAGCTCGACCCGGTGATCGGGCGCGACGAGGAGATCCGCCGCACCATCCAGGTGCTGTCGCGGCGCACCAAGAACAATCCGGTGCTGATCGGCGAACCGGGCGTTGGCAAGACCGCCATCGCCGAAGGCCTCGCCCTGCGCATCGTCAAGGGCGACGTGCCCGAGAGCCTCAAGGACAAGAAGCTCATGGCGCTCGATATGGGCGCGCTGATCGCCGGCGCCAAATACCGGGGCGAATTCGAGGAGCGCCTCAAGGCGGTGCTTTCCGAGGTGACCGCTTCGGAAGGCGGCGTGATCCTGTTCATCGACGAGATGCACACGCTGGTGGGTGCCGGCAAGACCGAGGGCGCCATGGATGCGTCCAACCTGCTGAAGCCGGCGCTGGCCCGCGGCGAGCTTCATTGCGTGGGCGCCACGACGCTGGATGAATACCGCAAGCATGTCGAGAAGGACGCCGCTCTGGCCCGCCGGTTCCAGCCGGTGTTCGTCAATGAGCCATCCGTCGAGGATACGATCTCGATCCTGCGCGGCATCAAGGAGAAGTACGAGCTGCACCACGGCGTCAGGATCACAGATTCGGCGATCGTCGCGTCGGCCGTGCTCTCCAACCGCTACATCACCGACCGGTTCCTGCCCGACAAGGCCATCGACCTGATGGACGAAGCCGCCTCGCGGCTCCGCATGCAGGTCGATTCGAAGCCCGAAGAGCTCGACGAGATCGACCGCCGCATCATGCAGCTGCAGATCGAGCGCGAGGCGCTGAAGAAGGAAACCGACACCGCGTCGAAGGACCGGCTCGGCAAGCTTGAGAAAGAGCTCGCCGAATTCGAGGAGAAGTCGGCCGCCATGACCCGGCGCTGGAAGGAAGAGAAAGAGCAGCTTGCTTCCGCCTCCAAGGTCAAGGAGGAGCTGGAGAAAGCCCGCTTTGAGCTTGACCAGGCGCAGCGCAAGGGTGATTTCGCCAAGGCCGGCGAACTCGCCTATTCGACCATCCCGGCCCTTGAGAAGACGCTGAAGGACGCCGAGGAGAAATCGAGTTCCAAGATGCTCGAAGAGGCGGTGACCGAGAATCACGTGGCCCAGGTGGTGTCGCGCTGGACGGGCGTTCCCGTCGACAAGATGCTGGAAGGCGAGCGCGAGAAACTGATCTCCATGGAGAAGGAGCTGGCGAAGCGCGTCATCGGTCAGCAGGAAGCGGTGATCGCGGTGTCGACGGCGGTCAGGCGCGCCCGCGCCGGCCTGCAGGACCCGAACCGGCCGATCGGCTCGTTCATGTTCCTCGGCCCCACGGGTGTTGGCAAGACCGAGCTGACCAAGGCGCTCGCTGGCTTCCTGTTCGATGACGAGCACGCCATGGTCAGGATCGACATGTCGGAATACATGGAGAAGCATTCGGTCTCGCGGCTGATCGGCGCGCCTCCGGGCTATGTCGGTTATGATGAGGGCGGTGCGCTCACCGAGGCGGTGCGGCGCAGGCCCTATCAGGTGGTGCTGTTCGACGAAATCGAGAAGGCGCATCCGGACGTGTTCAACGTGCTCTTGCAGGTGCTGGACGACGGCCGCCTGACCGACGGCCAGGGCCGCACCGTCGATTTCAAGAACACGCTGATCATCATGACCTCGAACCTCGGTTCGGAATATCTTGTCAATCTCGGCGAGGCGCAGGACGTCGATGTCGTGAAGGATCAGGTGATGGCGGTGGTGAAATCGCACTTCCGGCCCGAGTTCCTGAACCGGCTTGACGAGATCATCCTCTTCCACCGCCTGAAGCGGGACAATATGGGAGCGATCGTCGATATCCAGATCAACCGGCTGCGCAAGCTGCTAGCCGACCGCAAGATCGAAATCGAGATCTCGGAGGCCGCGCGCGCCTGGCTGGCGGAAAAGGGCTACGATCCCGCCTATGGCGCGAGGCCCCTGAAGCGCGTGATCCAGAAGAACCTTCAGGATCCGCTGGCCGAGGAGCTGCTGGCCGGCCGCATCAAGGACGGCGACAAGGTGCAGGTCGATGTCAAGGCGGGCCTTCTCACTTTCAATGGCCTGCCGGTCGGCGGGAAGGTGATCGATCCCAAGGTCGTGCAGCTGCACTGACACGCTATCGCGTCATCGCATTCTCAGGAAATGCCCGGGCAATGCCCGGGCATTTTGCGTTTGGTCAGAGTCTCAGCCCTTCGGCGGATTGTCCCTGGCAAAGGCGTAGATCACGAGTCCTGCCAGCAGCAGGCCCGCGAAGACCAGATGAAGGATGGAGAAAGCGGTTTCCGGCGGCTGGCCGGAGAGCCTGGTCATCAGCGCGCCGCTCAAAGGTTGAAGCACCCCGGCGCCGCCAATGAACAATACATTGAGCAGGGTGATGCCGCGGCCCAGCAAATGATCAGGCACGAAGCTGCGGCCATGCGCCATCAGCACGCCATAGGTCATGCCAAAACCGCCAATCAGCGCCATCGTGGCGATGGCGGCGCCAAGCGGCAGTTCTGGAATTGCCAGCAGCGCAAAGCCGCAGGCGGTAGCGAGTACGCCGCCGAACACCACCCATTTGCGCGTCCCGAGCAGGCGGTCGAGCGGGCCATAGGCGAGGGCGCCCGCTGACATGGCGGCCGCCATGACGAGCAGCGCATGGCCGCGCGCCACCGGATCAAGTCCGTGTACGGAGGAGAAATAAGGCCCCGCCCAGAGGCCGCGCTCGGCCAGCACCACCGCGTAGCTGACGGCGGTGATGGGAAGCAGCGGCCAGAGCGCGCGGATTTTCAGAACCGTGCCGATGCCGCCAAAGAAGCCGCGCGGGATGCCCCCGCCCGCGCGCCCGGGATCGCGGATGAAGATCAGCACGGAAAGCGCGGAAAGCGCTGTGGCCGCCGCCATGACGGCCATGGCGCCGCGCCAGCCGATTGACTGCGCGGCCCAGGCCAGGGGCGAAGCGGCCAGCAGATTGCCTGCGGTGCCGAGGCCCAGCAGCCATGAGCAGAGCTGGGCGAATTTCTGCGGCGCGGCGGTGCGGCCGAACAGATAGATGGCGCCCATATAAATTGATCCGCAGCCCGCACCGTTGAGCAGCATGGCGAAGTTGAGCGCCGCAACGCTTCCGGCGGAGGCGAACAGCAACGCGCCGGCAACCGCTGCCAGCATCTGCAGCGCCACGGTGCGCCGCGGCCCGATCACGTCCAGCGCCCAGCCCACGGGAAACTGGGTCGCCACGAATCCGAGGATCCAGAACGCCTGAAGATTGCCCAGGTCCTGCGGGCTCAGCGCCAGTTCGCGCGCCAGCTCGGGTGCTATCACCGCCAGGAACGAGCGGTAGAACTGGCTCAGCATGTAGGCGGCGAGGAACGTGATGAACGCGCGCATGTCAGGCGCGCTCATCGCAGGCCTGGCGGCGTGGCGCAAGCGTTACGGTTGGGCTTGCGCCACCTGCAGCGCCGACGGTGCTTGCTGCATCATCGTCAGCACACGGGCTTTCAGCTGCTTGAACTTGGCGAGGTCCTTGCCCGCCAGCTGCTTGCCGCCGGCCGCCTTGATGCGGGAAGGATTCACCGGCCGCCCGTCGACGTGCACTTCGTAGTGCAGATGCGGCCCGGTGGAGCGGCCAGTCGAGCCGACATAACCGATGATCTGGCCCTGGTTGACCCTGGCGCCGCGGCGGACGCCGGCGGCGAGCTTGCTCATATGGGCGTAGAGTGTTTCATATTTGTTGTTGTGCTTGATCTCGACGGCAATGCCGTAAGCGCCGTGGCGGCCGGCGACTTGCACCACGCCCGAGCCCGCGGCCCGGATCGGGGTTCCGTGCGGCACGCCGAAATCAATGCCGGCGTGCATCTTGGAATATCCAAGCAGCGGATGCCTGCGCATGCCGAAGCCGGAGGTGAGCCTGGCGCCGGACACGGGCGTCTTGAGCAGCGATTTCTGGGCGCTGCGGCCGTCTTCATCAAAATAGTCGGTTTGGCCGTCGGCTGAGGTGAAGCGGTAGTAGGTCTTGGTCCTGCCGTCGATGGTAAGCTGCGCGTAGTGCAGCACCTTGCGCTTGGATGACGATCCGGTGAGCGGATTGCCGTAGAAGATGTCGAAGGTGTCGTTGGCCTTGACCTGGCGCTGGAAGTCTACGTCATAGGCGAAAATGCGGGTGAATTCCGCGATGATGTAGTCCGGCACCCGGTTGTCCTTGGCGGCGCCATAGAGGCTCGAACCAACCTTGGCGCGGGTGCGGAAGTGGTTGAATTCCGCATATTGCGATTTCGCCCCGGCCTTGGCGCCGGCGATTGCCGCCTGGAAGCGGCCGTCTTCGTCGGCCTCGACAGTGAGCGTTTCGTTGGGACCAGGCCGGAACGACAGTTCGACCGGGAAGATCACTTCGCGGCCGTAGAAGTCGATCTGACGGTCCAGCGTCAGTTCGAATTCCGTGCCTTCCTTGATCATCGTGGCGGGAAAGATCGGATTGACGGCATCGGTCAGCGCCTTTGCCGCCGCGCTGCTCACGCCGCGGTCGGTCAGCGCATCGATGAGCGTTTCGCCCTTGGCAAGCTTGAAGGTTTCGTCGGTGGGTTCCGGCGGCACCTGCTTGGTGATCGTGGTGATATTCTCTTCCTGGTCGAGCTGATCGAGCGCATCGATTTCCAGTTCCATCACCCCGGGCTTGTCTTCGCCATAAGGCAGATCGTCGGAGGTGATTTCAGGATAGAGATTGGCGTTGTTGAGATCGCGCTCGGGCACGATCAGTTCACCGGCATCGTCCGCTTGCGGCTGGTAGGCCGTGGACAGCTCCTTGCGGCCGATGACCGATGCGCGCGACCGGGCGACCTCTGAATAGTTTCCGCTGATTGACGCCTTTTCGACCGCGGCAAAAGCGTCGCGCGGCGTGGCGTTTTCCTTGAACACGCCGAGGACCGCGGAGCCGATCACCAGCGATCCGGCAATCCCGGCCACGCAGGTGGTGAGCAGCCAGCGATGATGGACCGGCTCTGTAGCAAGCGGATCAGGGGCCGCTGCCGGCTTGATCGCCGGCGCCCGCTGCGTGGCTTTGGGCTGCGGTCTCGGAGGCAGTTGCGGCCGCCGCGCAACGCCTGTGGGCGTCGGGGCGCGGAACCGTCTGTCAACGCGATCGTTCAATACTTCATCCCCTTGCAATTTACTCAAGCCCCGCACTGACCGACCTTCTCAACGTCCCACCGAGATCGATCCCCGGGAGCCTAGTTACGCATGAACGCTCCGTTCCGAGGGGCTGGATTCGTTGCGTACGAACCCGAGCGGCCGCGAAAATGCCCGTCCGCACCTCGTTAGTCAACCATGTTGACAAGGGCTATGCCGCCCGGGCGAGGGACGAATGATTTGCCAAGATTGCACCAAGATATTTCCAATTCCTTAACCCTAAGACGGGACTCCCGCCCAAAGCCTGGCCGGTGTGGCCGGAACTACCTCATTATCATCAACGGCATGGCAGCAAAAACATTGCGTATCATATACTTATCAGAATCTTTCTGGTTTTGTGTGTGAGTTCTTGACTTTGGGATATTGAGGGGACTATATGCGGAGTTGCTGAGGGACGGCGGTGCTTTTGGGCGCTGTTGGTTTTTTGGTGGCTGATCCTGACAGGACGGAGGTCTGCTGGGTGCCCTGGGAGGGGTGTCCGGTTGGTTTTTTGCCGGTTGGGACAGGG
>NZ_JBJTER010000146.1:0-25680 GCF_046093005.1 Aestuariivirga sp. | reverse complement strand
GGCAAGACCGCCATCGCTGAGGGGCTGGCGCGCAAGATCGTCAATGGCGAAGTGCCGGACGTCCTCAAGGACGCCACCATCTACAGCCTCGATATGGGCGCCCTGCTGGCCGGCACCCGCTACCGCGGCGACTTCGAGGAGCGGCTCAAGGCCGTCGTCAAGGAGATCGAGGCGCGGCCGGGCGCCATTATGTTCATCGACGAGATCCATACGGTGATCGGCGCCGGCGCCACCTCTGGCGGATCGATGGATGCGTCGAACCTGTTGAAGCCGGCACTCGCCAGCGGCGCGCTGCGCTGCATCGGCTCCACCACCTATAAGGAATACCGCCAGCACTTCGAGAAGGACCGCGCCCTTGTCCGCCGGTTCCAGAAGATCGACGTGAACGAACCTTCGATCCCGGACGCCATCGAAATTCTCAAAGGCCTCAAGCCCTATTACGAGGAGTTTCACAAGGTCCGTTACACCGACGATGCAATCGTGACCGCGGTGGAGCTTTCCGCCCGCTATATGTCGGACCGTAAGTTGCCGGACAAGGCGATCGATGTCATCGATGAGACGGGCGCGTCCCAGATGCTGGTGGCGGAGGCCAAGCGCCGCAAGGTGATCGGCGTTCCGGAAATCGAGGCAACCATCGCCACCATGGCGCGCATCCCGGCCAAGACGGTGAGCAAGGATGACGCCTCGGTTCTGAAGAACCTCGAGGCTGACCTCAAGCGCATGGTGTTCGGCCAGGACAAGGCCATCGAGGCGCTGGCGGCTTCCATCAAGCTGGCGCGCGCGGGCCTGCGCGAGCCGGAAAAGCCGGTGGGCTGCTACCTGTTCTCCGGCCCCACGGGCGTGGGCAAGACCGAGGTGGCCAAGCGGCTGGCCGAGGTTCTGGGCGTCAACATGCTGCGCTTCGACATGTCGGAATACATGGAGCGGCATTCGGTGTCGCGCCTCATCGGCGCGCCTCCCGGCTATGTCGGCTTCGATCAGGGCGGCCTCCTGACCGACGGCATCGACCAGCATCCTTACAGCGTGCTGCTGCTCGACGAGATCGAGAAGGCCCATCCCGATCTCTTCAACATCCTCCTGCAGGTCATGGACCACGGGAAGCTCACCGATCACAACGGCAAATCGGTCGATTTCCGAAATGTGATCCTGATCATGACCACCAATGCCGGGGCTTCGGACATGGCGCGGGAAGCCATCGGCTTCGGCAGCACCGTCCGCGAGGGTGATGACACGGCGGCGATCCAGAAGCTGTTCACGCCCGAGTTCCGCAACCGGCTTGACGCGGTGATCGCCTTCGGCCACCTGCCGCCGGAAGTCGTCCGTATGGTCGTCGAGAAGTTCGTGATCCAGCTGGAGGCTCAACTTGCCGAGCGCCAGATCAACATCGAGCTTTCCGACGAGGCCGCCAACTGGCTTGCCGAGAAGGGCTATGACCGCCAGATGGGCGCCCGCCCGCTCGCCCGCGTCATTCAGGAGAACATCAAGAAGCCGCTGGCCGACGAAGTCCTGTTCGGCAAGCTCAGCAAGGGCGGCACGGTTCGCATCCTGCTGAAGGACGACGCGCTGCACTTCGATTTCCTGAGCCGCGCCGAGGAGACCGCGCTGCCAGGCCGCCCGGAGCGCAAGGCCCTGCCGCGCGCCACGGCGGAAACTGGCGTTGAAGGGAAGGCGGGCGGAGCGTCGCGCCGCAAACCAAAAGCTAACCCCACGTAAAGCTGTTGCTCGCTCTGCGGGAAAAATCGGTCAACTGATGAATTGCAGTCGGCGGTTTTCTTGTTATTGTAGCTAACGGGAGCATTTAGGCCGGAAGAGCCGTGGGGAGACGCGATTATCTTGGCGCAGGCAGCAGCAAAGCCGGTTAGCGACCGCCCAGTCGCCGTGCGGGTGCAGGACCTTCACAAGAAATTCGGGGAACTCGAAGTGCTGAAAGGCGTTTCCCTGAGCGCCCGGGAAGGCGATGTCGTATCGATGATTGGTGCATCAGGTTCAGGCAAATCCACCTTCCTGCGCTGCATCAACTTCCTGGAGATGCCCACCCAGGGACAGATCGAGGTAACCGGCGAAGCTGTCTCTCTTGCCCGCCACAAGGACGGCGACCTTCACCCCACGGACCGCCGCCAGCTTGAGCGCATCCGTACCAGGCTCGGCATGGTGTTTCAGAGCTTCAATCTCTGGCAGCACATGACCGTGATGCAAAACGTGATCGAGGCCCCTGTTCATGTGCTTGGTCTTCCCAGGGCGGAGGCAACCGCGCGCGCCGAGAAGCTACTCAACAAGGTTGGCCTCTATGACAAGCGGGACCAGTACCCGGCATTTCTGTCGGGCGGCCAGCAGCAGCGCGCCGCCATCGCGCGCGCGCTCTGCATGGAGCCCAAGGTCATGCTGTTCGACGAACCGACCTCGGCGCTCGACCCGGAGCTCGTCGGCGAAGTGTTGCGCGTCATCCGCGACCTGGCGGAAGAGGGCCGCACCATGATTCTCGTCACGCATGAAATGAAATTTGCGCGCGATGTGTCGAACCACGTGATCTACCTTTACAAGGGCGTCATCGAAGAAGAAGGACCGCCCGCCCAGGTGTTCGGCGCGCCGAAAAGCGAGCGTTGCCGGCAATTCGTCTCCGGAATTCACTGAAGAGTCCGGAACCGTAAGAGAAACGTCAAACAGGGAGCAAACAATATGGACTTCAGGAAACTACTGATCGCCGCCGCGGCGGCGCTGACCATCGGCGCCACATCGGCGAGGGCCGATCTCACATTCGCCACCGACACCTCGGCCTATCCGCCCTTCACCTCGAAGAACGCGGCGGGCGAATGGGAAGGCTGGGAATATGACTTGATGAACGCGCTGTGCGCCGAGATGAACGAGAAGTGCACGATGATCGCCATCGCCTGGGATGGCATCATTCCGGCACTTCTCGAAAAGAAGATGGACGGCATCCTCGGCTCGATGTCGATCACCGACAAGCGCAAGGAAGTCATCGATTTCTCGGACATGTATTACAATTCCGCCGCGGTGATCATCGGCGCCAAGAACGGCGATCTTGACTTCTCGCCGGAGCATCTCTCGGGCAAGACCATCGGCGTGCAGGGCGCGACCATCCACCAGAACTACATCGACAAGTATTATGTGCCGAAGGGCGCCGTATCAAAAGCCTACCAGAAGCAGGATGAGGCAAATGCCGATCTTGCCGCCGGCCGCGTCGACTATCTGATGGCCGATGGCGTTGCGCTGCGTGACTACCTGATGTCGGATGAAGGCAAGGCCTGCTGCGAGCTGAAGGGTGCGGTTCCCGACGACAAGTCGATCCTCGGTTATGGCGTCGGCGTCGGTCTGCGCAAGGATGACACGGCGCTGCGCGACAAGATCAATGCGGCGATCAAGTCGCTCGCCGCCAAGGGCTACTTCGAGGAACTCACCAAGAAATACGGCCTCGAAGGTCTGATGACGCTGCCCCCGAAGGGCTGACGAAGTTGAACGGCCGCCCCTTGGGGCGGCCGTTTCAGTTTCAGCGCAGGGCATGCTTCCGGAAATCCTCAGTTTCGGCGATAAGGGCTTCGGAGACGAATTGCTCCGGGGCACGATCTACACCCTGCTTATAGCCGTGAGCGCCTATGCGCTGGGACTTGTGCTTGGTCTGCTGGGAGCCGCCGGAAAGCTTTATGGCGGCGCCATCGCCAGGACCGTGGGCGCCATTTATACTACCGTCGGGCGCTCGGTTCCGGAGCTGGTGCTCATCCTTCTGCTCTATTTCGCCGGAACCCGGGGCATCAACAGCCTTCTGGGCGTTTTTGGGATCGGGCCGGTCGAGGTCAATGCCACGCTCGCCGCTATTGTGGTGCTGGGCATCGTGCAGGGCGCCTATCACACGGAAGTCATCCGCGCCGCGATCCAGGCGGTGCCGCAAGGCCAGATCGAGGCGGGCCGTGCCTTCGGCATGAGCAACGTCCTTATTTTCCGCCGCATCATCGGCCCCGCCATGCTGCCTAACGCCATACCGGGCCTGTCAAACCTTTGGCTGATCGTCATCAAGGATACCGCCATTCTGGCCGTCGTCGGCAATGTCGAGTTGCTGTCGACGACTGCCTCCGCCGCGGCCTTCACCAAACAGTATCTTCTGTTCTATCTCACGGTTGCGGTGATCTATCTGGTGATCACCGAGGTCTCCAGCTATCTGCTTGGGCTTCTGGAGCGCCGGTTCCGGCGCGGCCAGACCAGCCTGGCCTGAGGCGCGGCCATGAATTGGAGCTGGCTTCCGGAATATCTTCCGCTTCTGCTGCAGGGCCTCTGGCTCACCATTCAGCTGCTCGTCTTGTCGATGGTGTTCGGACTGATCATCGCCATTCCCGTGGGGCTCGTGCAGGTGACGGGCCCACGCTGGCTGGGCGCCATGGCCAGGTGGTATTGCAAGGTGATGCGCGGCACCCCGCTGCTGGTGCAGTTGTGGCTGCTCTATTTCGGACTGGGCTCGGTGTTTGCGGCCAACCCGGAAATCAGGCAAAGCGCCTTCTGGCCGTTCCTGCGCGAGGGCTACTATTACGCGGTTGTCGCCTTCTCGCTCAATACCGGCGGTTATTCCGGGGAAATCATGCGCGGGGCGTTTCTCTCGGTTCCGAAGGGCGAACTCGAGGCCGCCCGGGCGTTTGGCATGTCGCGCTGGCAGGTCTTGCGCCGCATCTGGCTGCCGCGCGCCTTCCGCAACGTGCTGCCGACGCTGGCGGGCGAAACCGTGCTGTTGCTGAAGGCAACGCCGCTTGCGGCCACGGTGACGGTGCTTGACATCTTCGGCGTCATCCTGCGCGTGCGGCAGAATACCTATCTCACCTATGAGCCCCTGTTTCTGGCAGCCGCGCTCTACATGGCGCTCACGCTCATCATCACCCAGCTGTTTGGCCGCATCGAAGGCCAGCTTCCGAGCCGCCGATGATCGAGGATATCCTCACCCGCCACCTTCCGGAACTCACCGCCATCCGGCGTGACCTGCACGCCCATCCTGAAATGCTGTTCCAGGAAGTCCGCACCGCCGGGATCGTCGCCGCGGAGCTGCAGCGCCTCGGTTTCAAGGTCACGGCCGGCATCGCCAGGACTGGCGTTGTCGGCACCCTCAGCAATGGAAGCTCGTCGCGTGCCATCGGCATCCGCGCCGATATGGACGCGCTGCCCATCGAGGAACGCACCAACCTCGCCCACGCTTCGCGCTACCCCGGAAAGATGCATGCCTGCGGCCATGACGGCCACACCACCATGCTGCTGGGGCTGGCGCGCTATCTCGCCGAGACCCGCCGTTTCGATGGCACCGTGCACCTCATCTTCCAGCCCTCCGAGGAAGACGAGGGCGGCGCGCTGCGGATGATCGAGGACGGGTTGTTCCGCCGCTTCCCCTGTGACCGGGTGTTCGCGCTGCATAACCTGCCGGGCGAGCCCGAAGGCCAGATCATGGTGAAGCCGGGGCCGATCACCGCCTGCTGCGACGTGCTGACGATCGTGGTGGAAGGTGTCGCCGGCCATGGCGGGCTTCCTCACAAATCGGTCGATCCGGTGGTGGCCGCGGCCAGCCTGGTCATGGCGCTGCAGACCGTCGTGGCGCGCAACACCGATCCGCATGATCCGGTGGTGGTCACGATTGGCGCCATCAATGGCGGCTCGATGGCCACCGTGATCCCGGGCTCCGTGAAACTCCTCGCCGGCATTCGCACGGTGACGGAACCGGTGCGCGAGAAGGTGCTTTCCCGCATCCGCGATCTCGCTCAGTTCCAGGCCCGCTCCTTTGGCTGCACGGCCTCGGTCGATGCCGGCATCGACAGCTGGAGCTATCCGGCCGGCTGCAATTCCGCCGCCGAGGCCGCACTGGTGCGCGAGGTGGCGATCGAGATGGGGCAGGACCCCGCGAAGATCGACATGCGCGGGCCTTTCATGTTCTCGGAGGACTTCTCCTTCATGCAGCAGGCGGTTCCATCCTGCTATTTCGGGCTTGGCGCCGGGCCGGGGCCGATGCTGCATGACCCCGGCTATGACTTCAACGACGCGCTGCTCGTCAAGGGCCCGGCCTTCTGGGCGCGGCTTGTCGAGAAGGCGCTGCCTCAGGCATAGGGGCCTTCGATCCCCAGCTTGCGCATCAGCGCCGCGTAGCGGTTGAAGCTCTTGACCAGCGCGGGTCCATGCCGGGCGATCAGAATGTCCATCTGCACATCGGTGATGGCGGTGGACAGCGCTCCCCAGATCGCCGCCATGTTCTCGGCTTCGGCGCGGGCATCATTCGCGGCTTCCGCGTTCCGGGCGGCGCGCGCGATGGTCTGGGCGGAACACTTGCCCACGCCCGCAACCGTCACCGGGCCCGCCAGCGCATAGCCTTGCGGCAAGTCGCCTTTGAGGTTGATCACTTCCCTGAAGCGGATGGCGTTCAGGATCTGGTCGACCGCCTGCTTGGCGCCTTCGACGCGCGAGACATGCTCGGTATCCGCCGCCGCATGCGGCAACAGCTCGATGCGGCCCGCGTATTTCTGGCCCAGTGGCAGGTAGGGCGCCATCGGCCCGGTGGTGGCGCCAGTCTCCGGGTTCACAAACAAATCGGCGTCAATTGCCGCATAGCGGATCTTGCCAGCCGCCATGGCCTCGCCGAGCGCTGCCGCATCCACGCATTCGCCGCGGTCATAGTTGATGAGGATGGCGCCGTCATTGACCTCGGCCAGCACCGCGGCGTTGACCACATTGGCATTGGCGTATTTGCCAGTCGCGGCGTTGAGCGGCCCGAGTCCGGTATGGACGGAAATCACATCGGCGCCGCGCGCCGCGGCCTCCGGGGTGGGCGCATAGACGAAGCCCTCGGACTCGATCCAGTCCTTGTGCCGCGCCCTGGCATGCACCGCCACCACCATGCCGAAGGCCTGCGCCAGCTTCGCCATTTCGCGTCCGATATTGCCATAGCCGATGATGCCGATGCGCTTTCCCTCGATCTTCTCGGTCGGAAAATCCTTGAGGTCGCGGCCGGTGTCGAACTGGCCGGCGGCGGTGCGCCGGTGCATCTCCTCGACGGGCAGGTCCGGCAGCACCTTGAGCAGCGCCTTGAACGCCATCTGCGCTGTGGCGCGGCTGTTGAAGGAGGGGGTGTTCATCAGCGGCGCCTCGCCGCCCTCGCCATTGCCGCCGCCCCAGGAGGCCGAACCCATGTTGCCGGTGCCGGCGCCGATCCTGACGCCGCCCTCGGCAAAACGGGACTCACGCGGCAGGAAGGTGGCCGCGGCGATCACCGCGTCATACTGGCCCTGATCGGTGAGCGGGCGGATCTCGTCGGGCTTCGAAAGCTGCGGCTGGTAGAAGAAATGCACCCGGCCCGGTTCCAGCTTTGCGCCGCCCTCCACGCCGGTCTCATGGAACACGCCGCCCTGCGCCTCGACATGGGCTTTGACCGCGGAATGATCAGGCAGTCCAGTCTTGCCGAACTTGAGGCCGACGTAATCGCAGATCAGCACCTTGTAGGCGCGGTTGGGATCGTCCTTCCGCACCCTCACGCCCGCCTGGGCCGGGGCGGGGAAGGCCACACCCTGCTTGATCAGCTCTTCCTCGATCACCACGGCGCGGGCGCGGTGATAGGCGTATTTGATGTTGTCGAGCAGCGCGGTGACGTCCTCCACCGGCCGGATGCCGCCGATCCAGGCGCGGAAATCTCCTGGCGTACCGGGAAACGCGTTGAGATAGCGCGCCACGTCAAGTCCGTCCTCGTGAAAGCCGTTCGGGTGGGTGATGCCGTCATAGGACAAGAGCTGTTTCGCGCGGGCGATGATGCGCGCATGCAGCGCTGGGTCGGTGATGGCGGGGTCGCGCACCTTGATGAGCGTCACCGCCGCGCCGCGATGCTCCGGGCTCTCAACGCCCAGCGCAAGCAGATCGGAGTTCCGCATCCATTCGTCCACCGCGCCCCGGTTCAGCACCGAGCGGCGGTTGAGCTCGCTGACTGGCCCCACCATTTTCTCAACCCGCAACAGGCCGAAAGCGGTTTCGGCGAAAGCCAGCGTCGAGAAGGTGTTGATGACGCCGCCCAGCATGCGGTTTTCCGCGGGATCGTAGATCGGGCCAAGCCTGATGCTGCGTTCGCCGGTCAGGGGTTTGCGCGGATCGGCGGGCACCGCGAGCTTCAGCTGCCGGGGGATCGCCCAGGACGGCTGCTTCTGGTTCTCCTCGATCAGCGCCATGGCCTCTGGCGTCAGCGACGCCACGAAATAGCCCGACGCGCCGCCGATCGCCTTCTGGAACGGCATGAACAGGCAGCACTTCTCCATCACCTGCGCCACCACATCCTCGCCCCAGGGCATCGCCCCCAGCATCGAGGTGGCATCGAGGATGGCGTGATGCTCGGCGGCGTTGCGGTCGATCCAGTCGAGCAGGTTCAGAATGTCGGCGCGTGAATAGCAGGTGGCGCCGGTGGTCTCGTGGCCGACGCCGAAGAACACCCTGATGCCCATCCGCTCCAGCATGTCCGAAGAGGGGATGGCGCCCTCGCTTTTGGCGAAGTGAAGGCGCGTTTCATCGCCGTTGCGGGCATGGCGCATCATTTCGACGATCTGCGCGCCCCAGCTCTGGCGGAAGAAGCCGGCGGCTTTGGCGGCCTCCGACTCTGGCGCCGGCGTATCGACATAGACGTGCTGGGCCGGATCATTTGCCGTGATGAAGTGCAAGGCGCAAACGGTGAAGCCGGAGTGGCCGCCGCCCAGCCCCACGGCCAGCCGGTTTTGCTTCGGAAAGCCGAAATACCGGTGGATCTCGCGCATGGTGTCGAGCAGCACGCGGTCCGCCGGATAGCCGCGGTGCATGGAGCGGCCGATCTCGGCGGCCGTGAAGCCGCCGATGTCGCGCCCGGTGTCATCGAACTTGCGGTAGGTCTGTTCCAGCCAATGCTCGAAGGCAAAGCGCAGCTTGCGGCCCCCGGCCTCGTCCGGCACCATGTCGGTGATCGGCCCCACGCCGAAGAACGGGTTCAGCGTGCGCGGCGGCGGCCCGCCGGCGGTGGCGGCGAGCGATCCGGCGCGGATGTTCTTCAGGGCTTCGATTGCGGATGTTGCCATGGCGGCCTCCTCAGGTTCAGGGCCTGCGCATGACCTGAACAGAATAATGAATTGGTGAGCCCGTCGGGGTTCGAACCCGAGACCCTCTGATTAAAAGTCAGATGCTCTACCGCTGAGCTACGGGCCCACGGCCGGTAAACGTCCGGCAAAGGAGGCCGGACCATAGTGGCGGGTCCAGGCCCGGTCAATAGACGAAGGCAGTACAAGACGGCGCACCCGCGCCGCCATACTCTCGCCGTGGGCGGAAGTGTATGCTACGGAAACTCAACGAATATCCAACCCAGACGAGTCGGGATGCAAGACCTCGCCATCATCGTCCTCGCGGCCGGCAAGGGCACGCGCATGAAGTCGGCGCTGCCAAAGGTGATGCACCGGGCCGCGGGGCGGAGCCTGATCGGCCATGTGCTCCATGCCGCCAAGGCGCTCTCGCCCGCCGCGGCCGTCATCGTGGTGGCGCCGGACATGGACGCGGTGGTGGCGGAGGCCCGGCGGGTTCTGCCCGAGGCGAGGGCCGCCGTGCAGGCGGAGCGGCTCGGCACCGGCCATGCGGTGGCGATGGCGCGCCCGGCGCTTGAAGGCTTCGCAGGCACGGTGCTGGTTCTCTATGGCGATGTCCCGCTGATCTCGGCCGCCACGCTTGAAGCACTGGTCAAAACCGCGGGGCAGGGCCTGGCGGTGCTGGGCTTTGAGGCGGCGAACCCGCATGGCTATGGACGGCTGTTGCAGGATGCCGGGGGCAATGTGGCGGCGATCCGCGAGGAGCTTGATGCATCGCCGCAACAAGAGCTCATAAAGCTCTGCAACTCCGGTATAATTGCGATTTCGGGCGAACTGCTCTGGCGGCTTCTGCCGCAGCTCGGCAATGGCAATGCCAAGGGCGAATACTACCTGACCGACATTGTCGAGCTGGCGGGCAAGGCGGGCACGCCGTGCCGCCTCGCCGTCTGCCCCGAGAGCGAGGTGGCGGGGGTCAATGACCGGGTGCAGCTGGCCGCCATCGAGGCCGCCCTGCAGGCCGCCTACCGCCGCCGCCACATGCTGAACGGGGTTGGGCTTGCCGCGCCGGACACCGTCTATTTCTCGGCCGATACGGTGATCGGCGAAGATGTCACCATCGCGCCGAACGTCGTTTTCGGCCCTGGCGTGGTGATCGAGGCGGGGGCGGAGATCCTCTCCTTCTGCCACATCGAGGGCGCGCGGATCGCCGCGGGCGCGCGGATCGGCCCCTTCGCGCGGCTGCGGCCCGGCGCGGTGATCGGGGCGGAGGCCCATATCGGCAATTTCGTCGAGGTAAAGCAGGCGGAGATCGGGGCGGGTGCCAAGGCCAATCACCTAAGCTACATCGGCGACGCCCGGGTGGGCGCTGGCAGCAACATCGGGGCGGGCACCATCACCTGCAATTACGATGGCTTCGAAAAGCACCGCACGGACATTGGCGACCATGTCTTCGTCGGCTCCAACACGGCGCTGGTGGCGCCGGTGAAGCTGGGCGACGGCGCCAATGTCGCGGCGGGCAGCGTGGTAACGCGGGATGTGCCCGCCAATGCGCTGGCCATTGCGCGGGCCGGTCTCGATATCCGCCCCGGCTGGGCGGCCCGTTTCCGGGAACTCAAGGCGGCCCGCAAGGCCGCGAAGAAAAAAGGCTGAGGCAATCACATGTGCGGCATCGTGGGCATTCTCGGCAAGGAGCCGGTAGCGGACAGCATCGTCGAGGCGCTGCGCCGCCTCGAATACCGCGGCTATGACTCGGCCGGTGTCGCCACCCTCACCAGCAGCGGCATCGAGCGCCGCCGCGCGGTGGGCAAGCTCCGGAACCTCGCCGAACTCCTGGCCCGCGCGCCGCTGCCGGGAACCTCCGGCATCGGCCACACCCGCTGGGCCACCCATGGCGGCGTCACCGAAACCAACGCGCATCCACATGTGGTGGGCGATGTGGTGGTGGTTCACAACGGCATCATCGAGAATTTCCGGACGCTCAAGGACGAGCTGATCGCCGGCGGCGCGGTGTTTACCACCGAAACCGACACGGAAGTCGTGGCGCAGCTCCTTGCCCGTGAGATCAGCCAGGGGGCGAGCCCCAGGGACGCGGTGAAAGCGGTTCTGAAGCGCCTCCAGGGCGCCTTCGCGCTGGCCATGCTGTTCAAGGGCGAGGGAGACCTGATGATCGGCGCCCGCAACGGCCCGCCGTTGGCCATCGGCCATGGCGACGGCGAAATGTTCCTCGGCAGCGATGCCATCGCGCTGGCGCCCTTCACCAACCGTATCACTTATCTGGAAGACGGCGACTGGGCGGTGGTCAGCCACAACAAGGCTGAGATCTTCGATGCCGAAAACCGTCCGGTGAAGCGCCCGATGAGTTTCAGCCAGGCCTCAAGCCTGCTCGTCGACAAGGGCAACTACCGGCATTTCATGGCAAAGGAAATCGCCGAGCAGCCGGAGGTGATCGGCCATACGCTCGCCGAGTATGTCGATTTCGCCGAGCGCCGGGTGCGCATGCCGCAGGCCCTTCCGTTCGATTTCGCGAAGCTGGACCGCATCACCATCGCCGCCTGCGGCACCGCCGCCTATGCCGGGCTTGTCGCCAAATACTGGTTCGAGCGCATCGCCAGGCTGCCCGTCGAGGCGGACATCGCGTCCGAGGTCCGCTACCGCGAGGCGCCGCTGCTGAAGAACGGCCTCGCCATTGTCGTCTCGCAATCGGGCGAAACGGCGGATACGCTGGCGGCGCTGCGCTATTGCAAGGCCCAGGGCCAGCATACGCTGGCGGTGGTCAACGTGCCGGAATCGACCATGGCGCGGGAGAGCGAAACGGTGATCCGCACCTTCGCGGGCCCGGAGATCGGCGTGGCTTCAACCAAGACCTTCACCTGCCAGCTCGTGGCGCTCGCTTGCCTTGCCATCCTGGCCGGCCGGCAGCGCGGCACGCTCAGCGCGGAAGCGGAGCGGGAGTTGGTCGGCGCGCTGATCGCCACCCCCCGCCAGATGACCGAAACCCTCAAGGACGAGAAGCATATCGCCGAGATCGCCCGGGAACTGGCCGGATCGCGCGATGTGATGTTCCTTGGCCGCGGCCTCAACTATCCCCTGGCGCTTGAAGGCGCGCTGAAGCTCAAGGAACTCTCCTACATCCATGCCGAGGGCTACGCGGCGGGAGAGTTGAAGCACGGCCCCATCGCGCTCATCGACGAGACCGTGCCGGTGATCGTCATCGCGCCGCATGACGAGCTCTATGAGAAGACCATCTCCAACATGGAAGAGGTGGCGGCGCGCGGCGGCCGCATCGTTCTGCTCACTGACGATCACGGGCACAAGAGCTTCCGCACCATCACCGTGCCGAAGGCCAATGCCTTCGTCAGCCCGTTGCTCTATGCCGTGCCGGTGCAACTCCTCGCCTATCACGCGGCGGTGTTCCTCGGCACCGATGTCGATCAGCCGCGCAACCTGGCCAAATCCGTCACGGTTGAGTGACGGCCTCCGCCGCGGCCTCGGGCTTGCGCTTCACTTTTTCGCGCAGCCACTGCACGACCACATAGAGAAGCGGGATCAGGAAGATGCCCAGCACGGCGGCTGACACCATGCCGCTCGCCACCGAGGTGCCCACACCCCGCCGGCTCATCATGCCCGCGCCTTGGGCGATGACCAGCGGGATCAGCCCGGCGATGAAGGCGAAGCTGGTCATCATCACGGCGCGGAAGCGTTCGCGCGCGCCTTGCGTGGCGGCGCCCGTGATGGTGAGGCCTTTGCGCCGCGCCTCCATGGCGAACTCGACGATCAGGATGCCGTTCTTGGCGGCCAGGGCAATCAGCACCACAAGCCCGATCTGGGCATAGAGGTTGTTGTCGAGCCCGGCCATGCGGAGGCCGATCAGCGACCCCATGACGGCGGCCGAGACCGACAGCAGCACGGCGATGGGGATCGTCCAGCTCTCATAGAGGCCGACCAGGAACAGATAGGCAAACAGCACGGCAAGCCCGAGGATCATCACCGTCTTGCCGCCGGCTTCGATTTCCTGCAGCGCGGTGCCGGTCCACTCATAACCATAGCCGCTGGGCAGCGTCGCCTTCGCCACGTCTTGCATCGCCGTAATCGCGTCGCCGGAACTGCGGCCGGGGGCGGGGTTGCCATTGATGGTGGCGCTCAGCACATTGTTGAAGCGGGTGATGGACTGCGGTCCGAGGATCACCCGGGCATCGACAAAGGCCTTCAGGGAAACCATCTCGCCCTTGTTGTTGCGAACCGAAATGCGCCCGATGTCGTCGATGCGGGCGCGGTCCGCCGCCTCGCCCTGCACGATCACCTGCCAGGTGCGGCCGAAGCGGTTGAAGTCGTTGACATAGCTGCCGCCCAGCACGGCCTGGAGCGTGGTGAACAGGTCCGAGAGATCGATGCCCAGCGTCTGCACCTTGTCGCGGTCGATCTCGAGATAGAGCTGCGGCGTGTTGGCCGAAAAGGTGGTGAAGACGCGGGTAAGGCCGGGGTTCTGGTTGGCGGCGAAAACCAGGCCACGGGCCGCCTGCGCCAGCGCCTCCGGCCCCTGGCCGGCGGAGTCCAGCAGCTGGAATTCAAAGCCGCTGCCGGTGCCAAGCCCGATGATCGGCGGCAGATTGTAGAAGATCACATTCGCCCGCTTGATGGCGGCGCCCTGCGCCGTGAGGGCGGGGATCAGCGCATTGACGGAGAGCTCCGGCGACGTGCGGCTGGCGAAGGGGTCGAGCGTCAGCACCAGCAGCGCGGCGTTGGATTTCACCTGGCCGTCGAGCATGCTGTAGCCAACCACACTCATCACACCGGCAACGCCCGGCGTCTGCCGCACCATGTCGACGACCTGCTTCGTCACATCGGCCGTGACGTTGACCGAGGCGCCCTGCGGCAGCACCACCTCACCGAAGATGGCGCCCTGGTCCTCGGCCGGCAGAAAGCCCGTCGGCGTGGTCTTGAACAGCCAGCCGGTGACCGGGAAGATCACCGCCAGCGCCACGAGGCCGATCGCCGCGATGCGCACCAGGCGGTGGACGATGGCCGCGTAGCCGTCGCGGGCCCAGTTGATGCCGGACATGATCTGCCGCATCGGAAACGGCTTTGGCCCGTGGCTCTGTTTCAGCAGCACCCCGCACAGCGCCGGCGACAGGGTGAGCGCATTGATGGCCGAGATGATCATCGATACCGTGACCACCACCGCGAACTGCTGGTAGAGCTGGCCCGATATGCCCGGAATGAAGGCTACCGGCACGAACACCGACATCAGGACGAGCGTGATGGCGATGATCGGCGCGGTGATCTCTCCCATCGCCTTGCGGGCGGCTTCGGCGGGCGAGAGATGCGGGTCTTCCTCCATCTTGGCCTCGACCGCCTCGACCACGACGATCGCGTCGTCGACCACGATGCCGATGGCCAGCACAAGCGCCAGCAGTGAAACCGTGTTGGCGGAAAAGCCCAGCGCCATCATCACCGCGAAGGTGCCGATCAGCGACACCGGCACGGCGATGATCGGGATCAGGGTAGCGCGGAACGAGCCGAGGAAGAAGAACACCACGATCGCCACCAGCGCGAAGGCCTCGAACAGCGTCTTCACCACCTCGTGGATGCTCTCCTCCACGAACTGGGTGGTGTCATAGGTCACCTGATAGGCCATGCCATCGGGAAAGCTGTCCTTGGCTTCCTCCAGCACTTTCTTCACGGCCTCGGCGCTGGCAATCGCATTGCCGCCCGGCGACTGATAGATGCCGATCACCGCCGCGGGCGCACCATTGTAGCGGCCCTGGCTTTCGATCGAGCGGGCGCCGAGTTCCACCCGCGCCACGTCCTTGAGGCGGACGAAGGAACCGCCCTCGGTGGCCCGCACCACCACCTGCTCGAACTCCTCCACCGTCGAAAGCCGGCCCTTGGTATTGATGGTGAGCTGGAAGGCCTGGTCGGGCAGGGCGGGCTGGGCGCCGATACGGCCCACGGCGGCCTGGATGTTCTGGCGCTTCAGCGCGTTGATGATGTCGCCGGGCGTCATCTGGTAGTCGGTGAGCCGCTCCGGATCGACCCAGATGCGCATGCTGTAATCGGTGGGGGTGAGCAGGCTGACATCGCCCACGCCCTTCAAGCGCTTCAGCCGGTCGGGAAGATTGATGGTCACATAGTTTGAAAGAAACAGCTGGTCCTGGCCCTCGGCCGTGGAGGTGAAGGCGATGATCTGCAGGATGGCGGATGAGCGCTTCATCACGCTGACACCCTGCGAGCGCACCTCCTGCGGCAGCTGCGCCTCGGCGAGCTTGACGCGGTTCTGGACGTTGACCGTATTGATGTCCGGGTCCGAGCCCACCGCGAAGGTCACGGTCAGCGTGTAGCTGCCATCATTGCCGCTCGTCGATTTCATGTAGAGCATGTTGTCGACGCCCACCACGCGGGACTCGATCGGCTGCGCCACCGTCGACTGCACCACCTCGGCGCTGGCCCCGGCATAGGCCGCCGTCACCGAAACCTGGGGCGGCACGATATTGGGAAACTGCGCCACGGGGATCGCCTGCATCGCCACCAGACCGGCGATGGTGATGACCAGCGAGATGACCACCGCGAGCCGCGGCCGGTCGATGAACAGTCCGGAGATCATGGCTCAGCCCTCCGGCGAGATTTCGGTGGCTTCGACGGCCTGTCCGGGCCTGACCTTCTGCACGCCCTCAACGACCACCAGATCGCCGGCGCTCAATCCCGCATCGATGGCGACGCCGTTCTTCACCTGCGTGCCGGGTGTTACGCGCTTGACCACGATCTTCTTGTCGGCATCGACGGAGAGCACATAGGCGCCCTGCTGGTCGAGCTGCAGCGCCTGCACGGGGATGACGATGGTGGGCTGCGCCTGGTCGGCCTCGACCACGGCGGTGACCAGCTGGCCATCGACCAGCAGGCCCTTGGGATTGGGGAAGACGGCGCGCACATTGACGGCGTCGGTGCCGGTGTTCACGGTCACATCCACGAAGTTCACGGTGCCGGCTTCCGCGTAGCGCTTGTTCTTGCCGAGGTCGAGATAGACGGTGAGGCTGGAGAGATTGGCCTCGGGGCCCTTCTGCTCCCTGACCGCCAGCACCTCGCGCTGGCTCACCGGAAAGGTGACGCCGATCGGATTCTGCGACACGATGGTGGCCAGCGTGCCGCTGCTGGGGCTGACATAGCTGCCGACCGATAGAATCGATTTGCCGATGCGGCCGTCGATCGGGGCGCGGATCTCGGTATAGGAAAGTTGCAGCTGGGCCTGGGTCAGGTCGGCCTGAGCCTTGTCCAGCGCGCCCTTGGCTTCATCGCGCGCCGCCTGCGCGTCATCGAGCTTGGTCTGGGCGGCGGCTTCCTTTTTTACCAGCGTGGTCTGCCGGTTCAGCTCCAGCTCGGTGCGGTCGAAACGCGCCTGGGCGATGGCCACGGCCGCCTTGGCGGCGGCGACCGAGGCCTCATAAGGACCTTTCTCGATCACGAACAGGAGGTCCCCGGTCTTGACATCGGCGCCTTCGGTGAAGACCTGCTGGTCGAGAAAGCCCTCGATGCGGGCGCGCAGATCGACCTTGTTCAAGGCCTCGACGCGGCCGCTGAAACTTACCGAGGGACGGAGGTCCTGGGCCTCGGCCCTGACCACGCTCACCGCCGGCGGCGGGGCCGGGGTGGCAGCAGGCTGCGGCTGGGGGTCTTCGCAGGCCGACAGCAGGGGTGCTGCCAAAAGCGCCAGGATCAGTGCGGCGTTACGGAAAACGACCTTCGTCATGATACCCCCGACGCAAGACGATGCATGAGGTGATTACAGGAAACGGTCCGGACGGAAAAGGCAATAAAGAAATAACTCTGTTTATGTGATATTAATGCCACCCGCCTAGTGGCGGCGGCGGTTCCGCGGGCGGTAGGTCTTGCGCCTGGTGTCGTAGCCTTCAAAGTAATCGCGCACCTGCGGGTGGCGCACCGGCGCGCCGGAATCATCGACCAGCAGGTTCTGCTCGGAAACATAGGCCACGTATTCGGTATCCTCGTTTTCGGCCAGCAGATGGTAGAACGGCTGGTCCTTGCGCGGCCGGATATCTTCCGGAATGGCGTTCCACCACTCTTCGGTGTTGTTGAACACCGGGTCGACATCGAAGATCACACCCCGGAAGGGAAACAACCGGTGGCGTACAATCTGGCCGATAGAAAACTTGGCGGTTCCGGCGTCTCGCATGGCGTTTGATTGCCAAGGAAGCGCCGCGATGGCAAGAGGCTTCGCGAAAATGGTATCTAACCCCTTGAAGATGCAAGGCCATATTGCATGGCGGCGCGGCGCAGCGGCGCGAAACCGGCAAGCAGCGAGATGCCGGCGGCGCGGCCCGCCTCGAGCGGCAGGAAACCGGAGAGCAGGGAGCGGTTCATGAGATCGATGACCTGCTGGCGGGGCTGCACGTCGCGGCGGCGGCGGCCGTCATAACTGGCGAGCAGGGCAGGGTTTCCCGGGTCGTCCTCGCCGGCCATCAGGGCGGCCGCGCCGGCGGCGTCGCGGAGCGACATGTTGAGGCCCTGGGCGCCGATCGGCGGCACCACACGGGCGGCCTCGCCAACCAGGATCACCCGGTTCCTAGCGAAATCCCGGGCCAGTAGCCCCTGCATCGGAAACAGCCGCCGCGGCCCCAGATCAGAGATGCGGCCCAGTTCGCCATGGGTACCGATCTGGACCTCGGCGGCAAAGGCGCGGTCGGGCAGCGCCATCAGCCCGGCTGCCCGTTCGGGCCGCTCCATCCAGACGAGCGATGAGCGGTTGCCGGGCATCGGCACCGTGGTGAAGGGGCCGGCCTGCTTGTGATATTCGGTCGAGACGCCATCATGCGGGCCGCTATGGGCAAAGCTGGTGGCGATCGCCGCCTGCTCATAGGACCAGCGGTTGGTGCGGATCCCCGCGGCCTCGCGCAGCACCGAGTTGCGGCCATCGGCGGCGATTGCCACCTGCGCCGCCAGCCGCTCGCCCTCCGTGGTGATGACCACGATGCTGTCCGAACGGGGTTCCGCCCCGGCGGCATCGGCCGCGGTCACCTCAACGCCCAGCGCCAGGGCACGCCGGTAAAGCGCCGGGATCAACAGGCTCAGGGGGAAGTTCCAGCCGAAGACCTCCTCGCCCAGCTCGGCCGGATCGAAGGTCACCGTGGGCGCCGCCATCGCAGCGCCCGTGTCATCGACGAGACGCAGCTTGCGGAGCGGCTGGGTTTTTGCCTGCAGGTCTCCGGGCCAGAGCCCAAGATTTTCGAGGATACGCAGCGAAGGCATCATCAGCGCCACGGTGCGCGGGTCGCTGGCGTCACCGGGTTCACGGGCGACCAGCCGCACCCGGCGGCCATCCTGGGCCAGAAGGCAGGCGGCGGCGAGGCCCGCCGGACCTGCCCCCACCACGATGACGCTGTTGTCGCTCATGAGCTTCACTTGGGCATGGCGGCCGGCACAGGCAAGGCGCGTCTTGCCACAGTCAGCGGTGCGCGATGCTGGTTTTCACCATGCTGGGCCGCGCCGAGAAGGCCTGGTGCCAGGCGGCCAGCTTCGGGTGGCCGTTGCGCCAGCCAAGATCGTTCAGCCGGAAGTCGATGTAGCCGAGCGTCACCGCCACGGCGATGGCGCCAACCGTGACGGCCTCCAGTTGCGGCATCCAGTTGTTTTCAAGCTCGTCTAACGAGGCGTGGAGCCTGGTCACCGTGCGGGACATCCAATCCTCCCACTGCAGGCCCTTGGGCCTGACGCCGATCTCATAGCGGTAGGCGACGGCGGAATCGGCCACGCCCTGGCCAAGCGCCTGGAGCGTCAGCACCTCGAACCGCCCCGCCGTGGCCGCCGTGATGAGCGTGGTGTTGCCGGCCACATGGCAGAGATATTCCATGATCACGCGGGAATCATAGATGCCCTTGCCGTCCGCGGTTTCCAGCACCGGGATCTTGGCCAGCGGCGACAGCGCCGAGAGCTTCGCATTGACTTCGGTGGGCTTCACCGGTTCGACGATGTGCTGCACCCGGCCTTCCAGCCCGGCTTCATGGGCGGTCACCACCGTCATGCGCACGAAAGGCGATATCAGATCGCCATAGATTTTCATCACCGCACTTACCTCAATACTTCCGGAGCAGCCCGACGAGGCGGCCCTGCACCCGCACCCGGTCCGGCCCGAAGATGCGGGTTTCATAGGCTGGGTTGGCGGCCTCGAGCGCCACCGAGTCGCCCTTGCGGCGGAGCCGCTTCAGGGTGGCCTCCTCGTCATCGACGAGGGCCACCACGATGTCGCCGTTGTGGGCGGTATCGCCGCGGCGGATGACCACCGTGTCACCCTCAAAGATGCCGGCATCGATCATAGAGTCGCCCTTCACCTCGAGCGCGAAATGCTCGCCGCCGGCCAGCATTTCGGGCGGCACGGCGATGTTGGCGGTATGGTCCTGGATGGCGGAAATGGGAACGCCCGCGGCGATGCGGCCCATCAGCGGCACCACGGCGGCGCGCGGCACCCCGTCGCCCGCCGCCTGCACCGGTTTGACGCGGCCCAGATTACCCTGGATGACATTGGGCGTGAAGCCCGGCGCCTTGCGCGAGGCGATGCTCGGCGAATGGCTTTCCGGCAGTTTCAGCACTTCCAGCGCCCGGGCCCGGTTGGGCATGCGGCGCAGGAAGCCGCGCTCCTCAAGCGCCACGATCAGCCGGTGCACCCCGGACTTGGATTGCAGGTTGAGGGCTTCCTTCATTTCCTCGAAGGAGGGCGGAACCCCTTCCTCCTTGAGGCGCTCATTGATGAACAGGAGAAGTTCGAGTTGCTTGCGGGTCAGCATCGGCAGGGTCCTTCGCACTTTGGCGTCTTGGGCATCATGAATCGGAACAAATCCAAAACAACGATAACCGTACCCTGTTAGTTCTGCAAGTGTTTACTTTCCGTAACCGCTCAGAAATCGAGCCGTAAGATTCTGACGACGTCACCCGGGCTTGCCGCGGGGGCATGCGGCGGCCGCACGATCAGCGCCTGGGCCTCCCGGAAGGTGCGCTGCATGGAGGAATCCTGGCGCGGGAAGGGCGTGACGGTGCGGCTGCCGTCCGGGCGCTCCGCCAGCGTGGCGCGGACATAGTCCTGGCGGCCGTCGTTTTCCTTCATGGCGGCGCCAAGCCGTGCCTCGACAAGCTCATCGGCGGCGGGAAGCCCCTGCAGGGCGCCGAGCAGCGGCGTCAGGAACAGCCGCGCGCAGACCAGCGCCGAGACCGGATTGCCGGGCAGCCCCAGCACATGCTGGCCCTTGCGGCGGCCATACATGAAGGGCTTTCCCGGCCGCATGGCGATTTTCCAGAAATCGATGGCAACGCCTGACGTGCGCAGCGCCTCCTGCACATAATCATGATCGCCCACCGAAGCCCCGCCGGTGGTGAGCAGGATGTCGGCCCCGGCCGCCCTGGCGATGGCGCGCGCGGTGGCCTTCAGCGTATCCGGCACGATGCCGAGATTGATGACCTCGGCGCCGGACAGCGCCGCCATGGCGGCCAGCGCATGGCTGTTGGAGGAGACGATCTGGTCCGGCCCCGGCCGGCCGCCCGGCGCCACCAGCTCATCCCCGGTGGCGAACAGCGCGACGCGCGGCCGCCGCGCCACCGCCACCGTCCCGGCATTGGCGGCGGCGGCCAGCGCGATGTCACGGGCGTTGAGCCGGAGGCCCTTCGGCAGCAGCGCCTCGCCGCGCCGGAAATCGAGCCCCTTCACCCGCACGTTCTGGCCTTGCCTCGCGGCCTGCAGAATTTCAACGCGGGAGCCCTCCAACGCCTTGGCGTTCTCCTGGATCACCACCGTATCAGCGCCGCGCGGCAGCGGCGCGCCGGTGAAGATCCTGACGCACTGTCCGGGCCGCAGCCTGCCTTTGAACCCATGGCCCGCCGCCGCAACGCCCACCACCTGAAGCCGTGCCGGAGTGGTGGCCACATCGGCGGCGATCACCGCATAGCCGTCCATGGCGGACGCCGCGAAAGGCGGCTGGTCGCGTTTTGCCGCGAGCGGTTTGGCCAGCACCCGGCCGAGGCTTTCCGCCAGCGGCACGCTTTCGGCGGCCAGCGGCTTCACGCCGTGAAGGATGCGGCGCAGGGCGTCTTCGACGGGCATCAGGGGCATGGGGATACTCCGGGACTGTGAGGTGAGATGGTATTTACCTGATGGACGTGTTCAGCGGTAGGATTAACGAGGCAAGGCGCTGGTTCTCAATAACGAACTCGCTGGCATACCCAACGTGCAACCCAAGCAAAAGGAGAGAACATAATCTGGGAAATCCGGCAACACCTCACCGCCTGATTCAGCACCGGTGTGAACAGGCTGTTTGTCATGCTCTCCAGCTCAAAGTAAAAGTGGTGTGTATCTTGATTCCAGCGCAATCGAAGCGCGGGTGGACAGCAACGGCAGATTGCTTCGGCGAAGGCGCACCCGTGATGCGTGTGCCAAGGTTTGGTGTTGTTGGAATTGCCAGTTCATGCCAATCTCCGCTTGATGGGGATTTCATCCGGTGAGTGGCGGCATAGGGTCATCTGCTCCCGGCATGAGGAATGAGATGTTGAAGCTCAGACAAATGGCTGTTTTCTCCGCTTCGGCCTTGGCCCTTTCCCGGAAGAGTTCGCGAGAAATCAGATCTTGAGCGGGGCTGAGGTTACCATGACAGAAGCCACTGTGCTCGATGTTAGCGATATTCAAGCGGTCGTTCTTCGTCCGCGGCCGTACCCTTATTGCGGGCAGATCGTCGTCATCCGCATCGGCGACGCGGCTGAGGGCCGGGAAATGCTGCGCCGGATCATTCCGCACGTTGCCACGGCAGAGGGATGGGGAGACTCCGAGCATCACCTCGCATGGCTAGGGATCGGCTTTACCTTCGAAGGTCTGAACGCGCTGAAACTGCCAGGAGACACTCTGGAAAGCTTCCCCGAGGAGTTTCGCGAAGGCATGGCGGCCCGCGCCTCGATCCTCAATGATGTTGGCGCCAACGCACCTGCCAATTGGGAGCATCCCTTCGGCAGTTCCGACGCACATGTGCTCGTTACGATTACCGCGCGAACCGCAGATGATTTAGCGAAGGTGCTGGACCAGGCGCAGCAGGCTTGCGGGGACCTGCCCAACATAAAAATCATCTACAGCATGCAGTGCAGCAGTCTTCCGGAAGGACGGAATCCCTTCGGGTTCAGGGACGGACTGCACAATCCCCACGTCGAGGGAAGCGGCACGCCGGTCTATCCCAGCTATACGCCGCCGGTCAAAGCAGGTGAGTTCGTCATGGGCTATCCAGATGAACAGGGAGCGACCGCCTCTCAGCCACAGCCCGACGCGTTGCGGCGCAACGGCACCTTTGCAGCCATGCGGAAGTTTCATACAAATGTCGCTGCATTCCGGACCTACTTGCGCGAGAACGCCTCAGGCCCAGAAGACGAGGAATTGCTGGCAGCCAAGATGGTCGGGCGGTGGCGCAGCGGGGCTCCGCTCGTACTCGCTCCCGAAAAGGATAATCCGGAGCTTGGTGCAGACCAGAATCGAAACAATAATTTCCGCTATGGCGACGACATCCAGGGGCTGAAATGTCCCTTCAGTGCGCACATCCGGCGCGTGAATCCGCGAGATGCCTTGAAGGACGAATTGGTTGCCGTGAACCTGCACCACTTTCTTAGGCGCGGGATGAACTATGGCTCCCCCCTGCCGGAAGGCATCTACGAAGACGATGGCGCCGAACGCGGCGGCTGGTTCCTGCTCGTTGGGGCAAAGCTTCAGCAGCAATTCGAATTCGTCCAGTCGCAATGGATCAGCAACGGAAACTTCATCAGTCACGGCATTGAACAGGATCCAATCCTCGGCAACCCTGGTCCGGACAGCGTCTTCACAATTCCGCAACGCCCCGTCCGCCGCCGCCTTCACGGATTGCCGCAGTTCGTCGTCGTGCGGGCTGGCGAATACTTGTTCTTGCCAGGTTTGCGGGGGCTTCGCTGGCTTGCCGATCCTGCCAATTCAACAGACTGACCAAGAACCCCCGCGAACTCACCCAGCAAAAAGCAGGAAACAACGATGACTGACGTACAAAAGACAGCAATCGCCCGGCCCGGCGCCCGTTCAGGACAGGCGCAGGAACTCACCGTCATTTTGCCCTTGAAGCCGGGGGCCGCTGAGCGCATTCGGGCCGCACAAAATGACCCGAAGTATGCGCCCCTTCTCGATCAGGCGAACATCGACAAGGTCGGCACGGTTCATGATTTCCGCATTGTTCTCTTCGACAACGACACGCGAATGATCTTCGCGTCAACCTTCGATGGCGGTTGGGAAGAATACATCAATGACTTTGCCACCTATATCCCAGACGTCATCGACTTCGCCTTTCATGAGTGCGAGGGATGGCCGGGCATCCACAGCCCGGATGTGAAGGACTATATCGTCAAACATCAGATCACGGCTACGCGCTTTTACAGTGCCTACCCGCAGGTTACCGTCCGCGACGTACGCAAAGCCGTGAAGACAAAGGCTGCCCTGGACAGCTTGCTGGATACCGCTGGCTAACGCGTCGAAATTCAGAACAAGGTCATTCAGCGCTACGACGGGCACGCACCCGGTGTGGAAGTCCAGGCAAATGGAGAATTGAAGTGAACCACGGGCAGTATCGACGGTCCGAAATGCTGGTGGACATGATTCACAAGGATTTCGGCGGCTTTCATCCAGGTTATCGCGATGTGCACGCGCAGGGGCGATATTACGCGGGAACCTTCCAGGCCACACAGGAGGCAAGCAAGATCAGCCGCGCGGTTCACCTGCAAGGCGATGCCGTGCCGGTCTCGGTGCGGCATTCGAATAGCGCTTCCGGACTTCCATGGGGACCGGCCACCTCGACGTCGATGGCGGTGAAGTTCTACCTTCCAGACGGCACGGTTACGGACCTCATTTCCCTACCCATGCCACTCTTCGTGGCGCGCACAGCCGACGAGACCTATGAGCTGCTGGAGGCTGGGCGGCTGGATCCCGCCACTGGAAAACCCGATCCGGCGAAGTTCAGCAATTTCCTGGCCGCGCGACCGTGGATCGCAAATGCGGTCAAACTGTTCGTTGGTCTGCCTTCCGCCGTCAGTTTCGCACAGACGGAATACTACGCGCTGCATGCCTTTCGCTTTGTGAACGCCAAGGACGAGATCCAATACGGACGCTATCAGTGGGTTCCGCAAGCCGGTGTGGCGGGGCAAACCCGGGAAGAGCTCGAGAAAAAGCCGCCCAGTTATCTGTTTGAAGAACTCGAAGCGCGCCTTCGTGCGGGTCCGGTTTTCTTCGATCTTATGGTCCAGCTGGCAAGTGAAGGCGATCCAACCGATGACCCAACTGCACCATGGCCCGAGGACCGCCCCCGCTTGAAACTGGGGCAGCTCAAGGTGACGCGCCCTACGACCGTCGAAGAAATCGGCGACGTGGTCATGATGCACGATCCGACTCGCGTCACGGATGGCATCGAAGTTTCCGAGGACCCCGTTCTGGCTGCCCGCCGTGGCGTCTATGAGCTTTCGGTGGCTTATCGAACGGGGGGCTGGAAAGGCCGGCAGGCCGCGTTGGAGCGGGCGGGCTGCCCCTTTTTGGGCGGAAATCAAGCGCCTCGTAAATGATCAACTGTTAATGCCCTATCAGCGGCGCGCGATACCCCGTTGCTCGACGTGCAGGGTTTCGCCACTACCAATCAATTTTATACTGATGGCTTCACTTGAGGAAGATAGTAAGACCGTCAGCAGCGAGCCCGATGTCACGGGCGTTGAGCCGGAAGCCTTTCGGCAGCAGCGCCTCGCCGCGCCTGAAATCGAGGCCCTTCACCCGCACATTCTGGCCTTGCCTCGCGGCCTGAAGGATCTCGACGCGGCCGCAGTCCAGCGGCTTGGCATTTTCCTGAATCACCACCGTATCAGCGCCGCGCGGCAGCGGCGCGCCGGAGAAGATCCTGACGCACTGTCCGGGCCGCAGCCTGCCTTTGAACCCATGGCCCGCCGCCGCGACGCCCACCACCTGAAGCCGTGCCGGAGCGGTGGCCACATCGGCGGCGATCACCGCATAGCCGTCCATGGCGGACGCCGCGAAAGGCGGCTGGTCGCGTTTTGCCGCGAGCGGTTTGGCCAGCACCCGGCCGAGACTTTCCGCCAGCGGCACTGCTTCCGCCGCCAGCGGTTTCACACCGTGAAGGATGCGGCGCAGGGCGTCTTCGACGGGCATCAGGGGCATGGGGATACTCCGGGACTGTGAGGTGAGGTGGTGATCACCTGACGGGATGGCTGAGCTGAGATGTTATTGACCTGACAGTCTGGCCCGCTGGTAGGGCGCGCGGACCGCAAGAGTCAAGCGGGCGCTTTTCAATGACGATGTTGCCGGAATACCGAAGCCCCAAAAGAAATCAGAGGAGAGAGCAAAGTCCTGCCGGCCCGACCAGCGCTTCGCCACCTGACCCGGGCCAGCTGGCGGCTACCTTCAAGGTGATTACTGTTCTTGTACATACATCTTGTACAATCTAGGTGGTGTTGACAAAGTGTCTGCACCAGAGGCGTGCTGAGGCGATGAGAACGAAACCGAGATAGCTTTCTGTTGTCTTGTCGTATCGTGTTGCAAGCCTACGGGAGTTCTTGAGTTTGTTGAAGCAGCGCTCGATCA
>NZ_JBJTER010000145.1:0-28587 GCF_046093005.1 Aestuariivirga sp. | reverse complement strand
AGCGCCGACAGCATGGCGACGGGAGAATTCACAATCTGGTCGGATTTGACGATCATCCGGAAGTCATCGTACTTCGCCATGCCCTTGCGCTCCATGCGGCGGAGCATCGACTCATTGTCGTCGTTCCACCAGTTGAAGGCGCCGTCAACCTGGCCCTGCTGCAGGGCGATGATCGCATTCTCATGGCTGCCGGTGTAGACGACGTTGGCGAAGTAATCTTCCGGCTTGATGCCCATGTTGTTCATCGCGAAGCGCGGAACATTGTTGCCTGACGTCGAGTTCGGGTCAACGAGGCCGAGGTTCTTGCCTTTCAGGTCCTCGAGCTTCTGATAGGGCGAGTCCTTCTTGACCCACAGCACGGAGTAATAGCCCTTGGCGCCGTCCTTGTTCACCTGCATGCCGAAGGGTTCGATCTTGGCGCCGTTCATATAGGCGCGGGCATAGGCCGACGGACCATACTGGGCGATGTGGATGTTGCCGGCGATCTGGCCTTCGATGACCGCCGCGTAATCATTGGCAATGCGCAGCTTCACAGGCACGCCCAGCTGCTTCGTAAGGTACTGGATGAACGGTTCATAGCGCTTCTCGATGCCGGTGGCGTTCTCATCCGGCACGGCGGCGATCACCAGCTCGGGATATTGCTCCTTCCAGCTGGCAAGGGCGGAAGCGCTGCTCAGGGAGAGCGCGGCGAGGCCGGCGGTGGCCTGAAGGAAATTGCGGCGTGTAAGCATCGGTATGTCTCCTGTTTGTTTGGATTGGGGATGTGGCGTCAGGCAACGCTCTTGAGCTGGCCTGAATCATTGACGGGGCGTGCCATCGCCTCCGGAAGGTCAAGCACGTCATTGGCTTCAAGCCCGTAGAGATCAATGACCGCCGCGTCACTCAGGGCGGAGGGGGGGCCATCGAACACCACCCGGCCCTCGCGCATGCCGATCAGCCGCTGGCAATAGGCGCGGGCCAGGTCGAGTGAATGCAAGTTGCACAGCACGGTGATGCTGCGCTCGCGGTTTAGGTCCCTGAGCGCATCCATCACGATCCGGGTGTTGCGCGGGTCCAGCGAAGCCACCGGCTCGTCGGCCAGGATGATGCGCGGGTCCTGCACGAGCGTGCGGGCGATTGCGACGCGTTGCTGCTGACCACCGGAAAGGCTTTCAGCCCGCTGGCCCGCCAGTTCGCCCAGGTCGAGGCGGTCAAGCGCCCGTAGCGCCGTCAGCTTCTCCTTTTCCGGCCAGGTCTTCAGCATGGCGGGAAGCACAGAGATGGCGTTGATCCGGCCCATCAGCACATTGGTCAGCACATCGAGCCGCCCGGCCAGGTTGAATTGCTGGAAGATCATGCCGCAGGAGGCGCGCCAGTCGCGCAACGCCTGGCCGCGCAGAAAGGTCACGTCACGCCCCTCGAAACTGATTCGCCCCTCGGAAGGATCGACCAGCCGGTTGATGCAGCGGAGCAGCGTTGACTTGCCGGCGCCCGAACGGCCGATGATGCCCACGAAGACGCCGTTGCCGACTTCCAGCGAAACACCGGACAGCGCCGCCTTATCGCCGAAACGTTTGCCGAGTGACTCAATTCTGAGCATGGATGCCTTCCTGTTGGAGTGCTGTTAAAACCGAGGCAACGACAGCCGCATGACAGGCGGATTGCAGATATGTGACGGTGGTTATCTTGGCAGGGCTGAAGCGAATTGGCCGGCGCCGTCCGGTGCGGCCCGGAAGCCGCAGGGAACCAGCCAGGACTCGAACATGTCGGCGCAGCGCCGCCAGGAGAACTTCAACGAACCCTCGCGAACACCTTCGCGATTAAGAAGTATGGCGCGCGCAACTGCCTGCTCCAGCGTATCGGCCACAGCACCGGTGACGCCGTCGTCCACCACGTCCAGGGGGCTCGGCGCGTTGTAGGCGGCAACCGGGGTGCCGCAGGCCATGGCCTCCAGCATGACGAGGCCGAAAGTGTCGGTGCGGCTCGGAAACACCATGACATCCGCCGCGGCGAGCGTCCGGGCATAGTCCTCGCCATGGCGGAAGCCGAGAAAATATGCATCCGGCGCAAGCCTTTGCAGGCGCTCACGCTCTGGTCCGTCTCCCACCAGCACCTTGCTGCCTTCAGTCTTGAGAGCGATGAAATCGTCAATGCCCTTCTCCACCGCCAGCCGTCCGGCATAAACCACGATCGGCCTGGGCAGATCGAGGTGATCGCGCGGATAGGGCCTGAACAGGCCGCGATCGACGCCGCGCGTCCAGATCTTCACATTGCGGAAATGGCGGCGTTCCAGCTCGGCGCCGATCGATTGGGTGGGAACCATCACCCCCTGGCTGGGGCTGTGGAAATGGCGGAGGACGCGCCAGCCGAGGCTCAGGACGCCCGGAAGCGGCAGCCGGGCCGCGGCATATTCGGCAAACCGCGTGTGAAAGCCGGTGGTGAAGCGCAGGCCCTGGCGCAGGCAGGCCCGCCGCGCCGTCCAGCCCAGCGGGCCTTCGGTCGCGATATGAATGGCGTCCGGCGCCACTGCGGCGATCTCGGCACTGATATCCGCGACGGTGGCTTCGGTGAGCGATATCTCCGGATAGAGCGGCATCGGCCATGACCGGCGCCCCGCCGGATTGATGGTGCGCACATCGTGGCCTTTCGCGGTGAGCTCCGCGATCAGCGCGTTGAGAGTGCGGACGACGCCGTTAACCTGCGGGGACCAGGCATCCGTCACGATCAGAATGCGCATGGATTCCTTCCGTCGCCGCCTCGAGGCTGACCGCGTTCCAGGTGATGATTTCAAACCGGCCGTCGGCATGCTCGACCAGCGCCGTGCAGCTTTCCACCCAGTCGCCGTCATTGAGATAGTGAATGCCGCCGATGTCACGGTTATCGGGCGTGTGAATGTGGCCGCAGATGACGCCCTGGCAGTTGCGGGCGCGGGCCTCGCGCACCACCGCGTCCTCAAAATGGGATATGAACTCGACCGCTTTCTTGACGCGGTACTTGAGATAGGCGGAGAGCGACCAATAGGGTAGCCGCAAGAAGCGGCGCACCCGGTTTACGCCGGCATTGAGATGCATCGAGAATTCGTAGGCCGTGTCACCCAGCCTGGCGAGCCACGGCGCAAAACGCACCACGCCGTCGAACTTATCGCCGTGCAGCACAAGGTATCTCCGGCCATCGGCGCAGAGATGAATGGCTTCTTCCAATACCGCCACCCGCCCAAAGCGCAGATTGAGGAAATTGCGGAAATTCTCGTCATGATTGCCGGGAATGTAAACGAGCTTGGTGCCCTTGCGCGCCTTGCGCAGCAGTTTCTGGATAACGTCATTGTGCTGCTGGTCCCAGTGCCACGCCTTGCGCAGCGACCAGTTGTCGATGAAATCGCCGACGATATAAAGCTGGTCCGATTCGGTAGCCCTGAGGAAGTCCAGAAGGGCTGCCGTCTTGGCCCGCCTGGTGCCGAGATGAACGTCCGATATGAAGATGGCACGGTAGCGGCGGGGCGCGATCGGAATCGTCAGCATGTCCAAGCCCAGTTGGCTGGGCTACGGATAAGCCTGATTTGTACAACGCTTTTGTGACAGTCATTCCAGACGCTGCCGAGGCGGCGTCCGGCGGCAGTGCGGTCAGCGCCCCCGGAACGGATGTTCGGGGCCTTGTCGGATGAGCGGAATATTGAATACGCCATGGCCGGCACAACCGCCGGCAAAGTCCACCGCCACGGCGCAAACGGGCCAGCGACCTGACACCGTGGGCGGCGAACCGCTGATTGGCGGCATCGAGCTTCGCAGCCTCATTGCCGGCAAGGCCTTCGAGTCCAACTGGATCATCACGGCGTTGAACGCCAGAAGCGCCAGGATGGCGCTCTCGCAACGGCTTCGGCGCCGCTTGCCCTTCGCAATCGACGGCAAGATCTACAAGAGCGGCCACCTCATCGAAAACGCCTTGGGCAAGCTCAAGGAGTTCAAACGCATCGGCATGCGTGCACCGACCAACGACAGCCGTTTCGCGGCCATGACCGATCTCGTATCGTCCGTGATCAATTCCAGACGAATTTCAACAGGCCCTAGTCTTTAAGCCTGATCCTGAGCCCGCTCAGATCAACCGAGAACTTGAATCCGGCTTGCCGGCCCGATACCTCAAGCTCCACGCCGCGGGCATTGCGCAACCGGGCGACGGCGGCGCCGCCGGCGACCGCAACGCCAGAGCCGATGGCGGAGTAGGTGCCCTCGATATCGCCCGGCCGCTTGAGATTGCGAACGCGGCCCACGAAATCGGCTGACGACACGCCGATTGTGGCGCCGAAACTAACCCCGCCAATGCGCAGCGGATAACGCTCGCCCTTGTAGAGCAGCGCACCGGTTCCGCCGCCCAAACCGAAGATCAGGCCAGCCCTGGCGATGCGGAACTCTATACGGCCGGAGGCCGCCATCGCCGCCGAGGCGCCGGCCACGCTCGCCGCGGCTGGAACGACCGCCAGGGCGAAAGCCGCCCGCATAAGCTGCCGTCGCGACGGGCTGACCGGTTCAGAAGCATTTCGAGCCGAAAAAACTGGTTTGGAAGTCATGGCTATGCCCTTTCATTCTGGTGGCAATTCGCGGTGCAAATCCGGCTTTAACCAAGGGAAGGTCAATATACTAACGTCAGGTTGAATTCAAGACGCGAGGCGCCGCACAGCACGGCCGGGCCGGCAGCCTGTTCAGTAGACCGGCGTTTCCATTCCTTCAAAGCGGGCCTTCAGCTGCAACGCCACGAATTTGGAATTGAACCGCGAGAGATGCAGATTGCCGCCGTGAAACCACAGGTTCGGATGGCGCAGCGGTTTCCACATGTTGCGGAGCTCGCCCTCCCAGGGGCCGGGATCGCCGCGCGTGCCGGAGCCATAGCCCCAGTTGGGCCCGATCAGGTCCGCCGCCTCGCGCGAGACGATCTTGGCCACCCACTCATTCATCGGCAGGTAGCCCGTGGCATAGACGATCACGTCCGCCTTCACTTCCGATCCATCGGTCAGAATGGCGGCGTCCCCGGTGAGGCGGGCGATTTCCGCCCGCGGCTTCACCTTGATGCCGCCGGACGCGATGATGTCGGAACAGCCGACATCGAGATAATAGCCCGAGCCGGTGCGCAGCGCCTTCATCATCAGGCCGGAGCCGTCCGGTCCGTAGTCGGTCATGAAGCCCTGGGCGTTGAGCCGGCCGATCAGATCGGCGTCGCGGGCCGCGATCTCGGCATAGACAGGCCGCTGCAGGTCGGCCATCAGGCGGAATGGCACGGAGGCGAAGATCATGTCCGCCTTGTCGACATCGATCCCCTTCGCCGCCGCTTCTTGCGAGTAGATCGGCGCAAAGGCGATTTCCATGAGCGATTCCGAGCGCACCACCGTGGTGGGCGTGCGCTGGATCATGGTGACTTCCGCGGCCTCGTGCTCCCAGAAATCCGCGCACACGTCATGCGCGGAGCTGTTGGCGCCCACCACGACGCAGCGTTTGCCGCGGAACGGCTCCCCCGAAACATGTTTCGAGGAATGATACTGCACGCCGGCGAAGGTCTCGGCGCCCGGCGGGCGCAGCTCACGCGGCGGCCCATAGGAGCCGGTGGCGAACACCAGATGCCGGGGTCTCAGCGTCAGGGTCTGGCCCTGCCGCGTCACCTCCACGCTCCAGTCCTGGGAAGCTTCGTCAAACCGTGCCCCGGTGACTTCCGCGGAGGTCCAGTAATTGAGTTCCATCAGCGTCACATAGGCTTCCAGCCAGTCGCCCATCTTGTCCTTCGGCGTGAACACCGGCCAGTGATCCGGGAACGGGATATAGGGCAGATGATCGTACCAGACCGGGTCATGCAGCACGAGCGAACGGTAGCGGTTGCGCCAGGAATCGCCGGCGCGGGCATTCTTCTCGATAATGAGCGCCGGAACGCCCAGGCGCTTCAGCCGGGCGCCAAGCGCGATGCCGCCCTGGCCGCCGCCGATGATGAGAACATAAGGCTGCCTGCTGATGCCGAGTTCCGCCTGCTCGGCGCGGCGCAGGTCGGTCCAGGTCCGGCGGCCACGCTGGGCGCCATGCTCAAGACCTCTCTCGCGCGTGACGCCTGATTTCTCCTCATGACCTTTCAGTTCCTGCAGCGTGGTGAGGATCGTGTAGCCCAGCCCGTTCCGCAGCCGCAGATGGCCGGTGCCGCGCCCGGCATCTGTCTCGAACCGGAACCAGGCCTCGAGCGCGTCACCGTTGCGGCTGGCGGGTTCCGTCAGCGTGAAGCCGCGTGGCTGGGCGCGGGGCAAGGTGGCGCGCAGCATGTCAGCCAGCCCGTCGCGGCCCTCGACCGTGCGGATGTTCCAGGTGAGCGCCACCAGGTCACGCCAATAGCACTCCTCGCCAAACAGCCGGGCCGCCGCGGTGGCGTCCTGGCGGCTGAGCGCTGCCTCCAGCGTTGCTAGCCAGGCGGCCGCTTCAAGGCTGTCAGGATCGGGATGGACGGTCATGCTCTATCCTCTTAACGCCAGTCACCGGATGATCTCCGCGCGCCCGCGACATGATGCAATGCGGAAAATCGCTGCAGAGCAAAATCGATGGCGCATGATTTGACGAGTTGACACGTCATCTTGTCAATATCGCTATTGCGTGGTCCGGGATTCTGTAACATCATTTCTGCATTCGGCAATTGATAAACCGGCTCAAGTCCGGGAAGCGAGTGCCGTCGCCAACCCTGACCTCGAACATTCGGAAAGATTGCAGTGTCGATGACGGAGAGCACCATTGTGGCGGGTCCCGCGCAGGGCAAAGCCAGGGTCAAGATGGCGATCCGCGACGCCACCAAAATCTACGAGACCAGGAGCGGCGGTGTGCATGCGCTCGACAATGTGTCGCTCGATGTGCGGGAAGGCGAATTCCTCTGCATCCTGGGGCCTTCCGGCTGCGGAAAGACGACGCTGCTGTGGTCGATGGCCGGACTGCATTCGCTGACCTCCGGCGATATCATGCTGGGCAGCGAGCGGATTGTGAAGCCGAACCCCGAGATCGCCATGATCTTCCAGGACGCCAATCTGCTGCCGTGGCGCAATCTCATCAAGAACATCGAACTGCCGTTCGAATTGAAGCGCCGCCCGCCGGACCGCGCGGCGATCGCCAGGCTGCTGGACCGCGTGGGCCTCGCCGGATTCGAAACCAAGATGCCGCGCGAATTGTCCGGCGGCATGCAGCAGCGCGCCTCGATCGTGCGCAGCCTGTCGGTCAATCCATCGGTGCTGCTCATGGACGAGCCCTTCGGCGCGCTCGACGCCTTCACCCGCGACGAGATGAACCTGCTCATTCAGGAAATCTGGATGGAGACGAAAAAGACCATCGCCTTCGTCACCCATTCCATTGCTGAGGCCATCTTCCTCGCCGACCGCGTGGCGGTGATGTCGGCGCGGCCCGGCCGCATCGCCGAGATCTACGACATCGATATTCCAAGGCCACGCTCGATCGACATTCAGACGGAGCCGTCGTTCATCAAGCGCGTGCTTGAAATCAAGTCGCGCATCGAGCATGGCCGCGGCGGCGCGCGCGTGGCGATCACTTAAGGAGGCGGAAGCAGTGGACAAGGCGCTCGGCGACAAGATCCCGGAATTCAACAAAAAGCCCGGGGGCGGCGGCAATGTCGGCTTGAGCGGCGCATCCTTCAGCCTCGGCGACCACCGCACCAAATTCGAGGTTTTCGTCATCATTCTCGTCGCAGTGATTATCATCGGCGGCGCCGAATGGCTGATCTACGCCTTCAAGGTGCCGCAATATGTGCTGCCGCGGCCGAGCCAGATCGCCTATGCGCTGGTGACCGAATTTCCCAATCTGTGGCCGCATGTGAAGATCACCCTGTTTGAGTTGTTCGTTGGCTTCGGTATCGGGGCGTCGATCGGCTTCGTGCTGGCGGCGGTGATCACGCAGTTTCCCTTCGTGGAGAAAGTGGTTACGCCCTACATCCTGCTCCTCGTGACCACGCCGATGCTGGCCCTGGTGCCGCTGCTGATCCTGCGCTTCGGGTTTGGCAGCGAGCCGCGCATCATCGCCGTGGCGCTGGCCTCCGGCCCCATGGTGATGATCAATTCGGCCACGGGCTTCCGCCGCGTCGACCTCGCCAAGATCGCGCTCGCCAAGTCATTCGGGGCAAGCACCTTGCAGATCTTCACCAAGATCCGCATCCCCATGGCCATGCCGATGATCATCGTCGGGCTCATGGTGGGTTCGATCTTCGGGCTGCTCACCACGGTCGGCGCCGAAATGGTCGGCGGCGCCGAGGGGCTGGGAAACCGGTTGACCTATTACTCCGCGCTGATCCGCATGCCGCAGTTCTTCGCCATCATCCTGATCCTCGCGATCCTCGGCATCTCGATCTACGTGTTCTTCTTCTGGCTCGGAAAGAAATGGGCCAGTTGGGAGGCCTGAAACGGGAAAGGCCTTTCGCAACATGAATTCCCGGAAACGCGTTCCATGATACCGAGGAGGAAACGACAATGAGTGGACAGATGATGATCGGGCGGCGGCAACTGCTGACCCTGACAGCGGCGGGCGTCACGGCGGCCGCGTTCGGCGGGCTGGCCGGATCGCGCCAGGCCATGGCGGCGGAAGTCGTGCGCTGGGTGAGCCCGCGCGGCACCGTCGAGGTGCTGGACGACTATCCCTACTGGGTCGCCAAGCGGATGGGTTATTTCGGCGACATCGAAACGACCCTCGAGCCCGGGCCCTCGGATGCGACCGCCACCGTCAAGCTGGTTGACCAGAACCAGGCCGACGTCGGCTATCCGTCGCCCGGCGTGTTCTCGCTCGGGCTGGCGCAGGGCATGCCGATCGTCTCGGTATTCCACATGGGCGGCGGCGACGTGTTCGATTTCGCGTTCAGAAAGGGCGAGAAGCCCGCGAGCCTGAAGGACCTCGAAGGCAAGACCATCGTGCTCGGCTCGGCCGGCTGGCAGTCAATCGCCGATCCCATGCTGAAAGCGGCGGGCGTTGATATCACCAAGGTCAAATATGTCGATGCCGGCTGGCCCACCTGGGGCACGGCGCTGATGTCGGGCCAGGGCGATGCCGCGCTCGCCTGGGAGGGTCTCCGCGCCCAGTGGAAGGGCCAGGGCCTTGACTTCGACTATTGGCTCGGCCGCGATTTCTCGAAGCTTCCCGCCAACAGCTTCGTGATCCGCAAGGCTGATTTCGACGATCCCGCGAAGAAGGACCTCTATGAGCGCTATCTCCGCGGCTGGGCGATGGGCCTTGAATTCGGCCGCGACAACCCGCGCGCCGCCACGCAGATCGTCATGGAGCAGTTCCCGGCGCTCAGCTCGCAGATGACGCCCGACGTGGCCGTCGAATCGCAAATGCAGCTGGCCAACGTGTTCGCCGGCCGCCTCGACGAGCGCCAGCAGAAATGGGGCTATCACCTGCCCGAAAGCTGGCAGCTGTTCTTCGACACCGGCCGCGAAATCGGCCAGATCCAGGGCGACTTCAAGCTCGAGGACGTGGTCAAGAACGACTATGTCGACGCCGCCAACAACTTCGACAAGGCCAAGGTGAAGGCCGATGCCGACGCCTTCAAGCTGTCGGACGCCTATGCGGCGGTGAATGTGGACGAAATCGCCAAGCGTCTGTGACGCGCGGAGGCGGCGGGATTACCCCGCCGCCTCTCTCTTTTTTGCCGTCCGCGAGGCCTGCCCATGTTCGCCTTCGATCACGTCGGAATCACCACCGCCATCAAGCAGCCGGACGAGAACTGGGTCGAGCAGAGCCGCGTGAGGGTCACCAACCCGCGCAATCATCCCGAACATATCGAATTCCTGCGCTATGAACCGGACAGCCAGGTTCCAGAGGCCATCAAGGCCAATCCGCATATTGCTTTCCGGGTGGCCTCGCTTGAGGAGCATCTGCGCCAGCCCGGCGTCGAGATCATCATTCCGCCGTTTGAGGTGGGCGGCTTCCTGCGGGTTGTGTTCGTGCGCAAGCACAACACGATCTTCGAATACATGCATTATTTGAAGGAAGGCTGGTTCGGGCAATGAATTCCGCCAGCTACCGCGCCATCTATGCCTATGCCTGGGACCTGGCCGAGGCGGGTGTGGCCGATACCGTGGCGGAGTTCTCGGCGCTTGGCCTCGATACCGTCACCATGGCCGGAAGCTATCACGCGGGCAAGTTCCTGCGGCCGCATGGCAAGGCCGGCAAGGTTTACTTTCCCGAGGACGGCACAGCCTATTTCAGGACTGACCCCGCGCGCTATGGCGCCATCAAGCCCGTCGAGAACAGCCTGCTCGCCACCACCGACGTGATGCGCGAGCTGTGCGCCGGGCCGATGCGGGTCAATGCCTGGATGGTGCTTCTGCACAACACGCTGCTTGGCACGCGCCATCCGGAGGCGACCGCCGCCAACGCCTTCGGCGACCGCTATGTCTACAGCCTGTGCCCGTCGCACCCGGAGGCGCGCGCCTATGCCATTGGCCTCGCCCGCGATGTGACCGAGTCCTACCCGGTCACCGGCGTATCGCTGGAGTCGCCCGGCTTTGCGCCTTATGTGCATGGCTTTCACCATGAATTCGCGCTGAACCAGCCCAACCGCTGGCTCGATGCCCAGCTGGGGCTGTGCTTCTGCGATCATTGCCTGGCCGGCGCGTCCGCGGCGGGGATTGACGCCCGGGCGCTGAAAGCGCGGGTGGCGCGGGACATTACGGACTATCTGGCCAGCGATATTGATTTTCCCGCCGACATGGCCGAGGCCTTCTGGCTTGCGGACACCCGGACCGGCGGTGAGTTGAAAGCTTTCCTCGATTGGCGCTGCGGCGTCGTCACCTCATTGGTGGCGGAAATCCGCGGCGTGGTGCGCAACGGCGCCAGCGTGGCGGTGATCCCGTCGGTGGCGCGGCCCACCGGCGGCGCCTGGTATGAGGGCAGCGATCTTGCCGCCCTGGCGCGCGCCGCGGGGATCATCGAAGCCTGTTTCTATGAACCGTCGGCAGCGCGGGTGAAGGCTGATCTGTTCGATGTGCGGCGGCGGCTGGCAAACAGCGGCGCGCTGCGCGGCATTCTGCGGCCTGCCTGGCCAGACCTCGGCAGCAAGGCGGAATTACTGGCGGCGGCCGCGGCGCTGAAGGACGGCGGGGTCAGCGGCATCGCGTTCTACAATTGGGGCCATCTGCGCCAGGCGAATGTCCGGTGGATTGCGGATGCGCTGGCGGCATTCGGAGGCAGATCATGAGTTTCGCGGGGAAGACCGTGGCGATCACCGGTGCGGCGGGCGGCATCGGCCAGGCGCTGTGCAGGCATTTCGCGGCGGCAGGCGCCAGCATCGCGGCGATCGACAAGAGCGAGAGTCTGCCCGCCTTCATGGCGGAGGACTGGGCAAAGCATGTGAAGACCGCGCATGTGGTCGCCGATATCGGCGACCGCGCCGCCGTGGCCGCCGCCTTCGCGCAGCTCACGAAAGCGCTGGGCCCCACCGCCATTCTCGTCAACAATGCCGGTTTTTCCTCGCATCCGACCTTTGCCCGCACGACGCCGGAAAGCTGGAACCATGAGGTGAATGGCAACCTCAACAGTGCCTATTACTGCGCGCATGCCGTGCTTGACGGCATGAAGCAGCTGGGCGGCGGGTCGATCATCGCCATTGGCTCCGTGAACGGCCTCGGCGCGCTGGGCGATCCTGCCTACAGCGCCGCCAAGGCCGGCATGATCTCGCTCACCCAATCGCTGGCGCTGGAATATGGGCGGTTCAACATCCGCGCCAACATCGTGTTGCCGGGCACGGTGCGAACACCCCTGTGGAAAGTGCGCGCCGCGAAGGACCCCGCCGTGCTTGAGACGCTGCGCAAGTGGTATCCCCTTGGACGAATTGTCGATCCCGAGGACGTGGCGGCCGCCGTGGCCTTTCTCGCCTCCGACGCCGCGGCGGCGATCACCGGCGTGGCGCTGCCCGTCGATTGCGGGCTGACGGCGGGGAACATCGTCATGACGCGCGAGCTTACCCTGGAGGATTTGTGATGGACAGGCTGCGCATCGGCGTCATCGGGCTCGGCTGGTTCGGCGAAATCCACTGTGAAGCCATCGCTGGCATTCCCAATCTTGAACTTGCCGCGCTCTGCACGCGGCGGCCGGAACGGCTTGCGGAAATGGCGGCGAAGTTCGGCGTGAGCAAGACGTTCATCGACTACCGCCAGATGCTGGCCGATAAGGATATCGACGCCGTTTCCATCGTCACCATGTGGGACCAGCATACGGAGCCCGCGGTTGATGCGCTCAAGGCCGGAAAGCATGTGTTTCTCGAAAAGCCGATGGCCTCGACGATTGCTGACTGCAAGCTGATCATGGCGGCCGCCAGGGCGTCCTCTGGCATACTGCAGATCGGGCATATCTGCCGCTTCAACCCGCGCTACCGCATGGCCAAACAGGCGATCGACGAAGGCCGCATCGGCAAGATCGTGGCGCTGCAGTCCCGCCGCAATATTCCCGCGGCCTGGACGCCCGCCATTCTGGAGAAGATCGGCCCCATCGTCGGCGATGCCATCCATGACACCGACCTGATGCTGTGGTTCACCGGTGACCGGGTGGCCAGCGCCTATGCCCAGACGGTGAGTGTGCGGAACCTGAAATACCCCGATATCGGCCAGACCATGTACCGCTTCAAGGGTGGCGCCACCGCGACGCTCGAGACGGTGTGGTGCATGCCGGAGAAGACGCCGTTCGATATCGACGAGCGCATGTCGATCATCGGCACGGAAGGCATCATCCACATCCAGGACACCTTCCCCAATCTCGGCATCGTTGACGGCAGCCGCCTGCACAGCCCGGACACCACCTATTGGCCGATGTTCGAAGGCGTGCGCGGCGGCGCGCTCAGGGCCGAGTTCGAGTATTTCGCCGCCTGCGCGCTCAAAGGCGTCGCGCCCGCCATCGGCCGGCCGGAAGATGCCGCGGCGGCGCTCGAGGCCACGCTCGCGGCTGAGCAATCGGCGCGCACCGGCAATGTTGTGAAAATCGGATAGGAGACGGACATGGCGGACAGGAAACTTCGCGTTCTCGTGGTGGGACTCGGCAACATGGGCATGAGCCACGCCCTGGCCTATACCCGCATCCCGGATTTCGAGGTGGTCGGCGTGTGCGAGCGCCGCATCGCCAGCCGCAAGCTTCCCGAGGCGCTCAAGGGTGCCGCGGCCTATGACAATTTCGAAAAGGCCCTGGCGGAACTGAAGCCTGATGTGGTGTCGATCAACACCCTGCCGGACACCCACGCCCAGTTCGCCATCAAGGCCATGGAGGCGGGTGCGCATGTGTTTGTTGAAAAGCCGCTCGCCGATACCGCGGAGAACGCCGAAAAGGCGGTGGAAACGGCCCGCCGCACCGGCAAGAAGCTGGTGGTGGGCTACATTCTCCGCCAGCATCCGAGCTGGGTGAAGTTCATCGAGATCGCCCAGCAGCTGGGTACGCCGCTCGTCTTCCGCATGAACCTCAACCAGCAGTCCAATGGCGAGACCTGGGACTGGCACAAGCGGCTGCTCAATTCCTTCCCGCCGATCGTCGATTGCGGCGTCCACTATGTCGACGTCATGTGCCAGATGACCAAGGCGAAGCCGGTCAAGGTTCACGCCATCGGCGCCGCGCTCACCAATGAGGTGAAGCAGCAGAATTACGGCATGCTGCAGGTGATCTTCGATGACGGGTCGGTTGGCTGGTATGAGGCGGGCTGGGGCCCGATGATGAGCGAGACCGCCTTCTTCGTGAAGGACGTGATCGGGCCGAAGGGCTCGGTCTCCATCGTGATGGCGGAAACCTCGGGCGGGGTGAAGTCGGATGATATCAACGCCCATACCAAGACCAACCAGATCCTCTGGCACCACGCCGATATGAAGACGCCCGACACCCGCATCGACATGACCGATGAACCCAGCCACGACGACCTCTGCGAACGTGAACAGCGCTATCTGCTCAAAGCCATCCGCGAGGACCTCGACCTGACCGACCACATGAACGACGCGGTGAAGAGCCTCAAGATCGTCATGGCTGCTGACCGCTCGATCCATGAGGGGCGGGTGATACCGCTGTCGTGAGCGGGGCGCTCTAACCCGCGAAACGGGCGCTGAGCCCGCCATCCACCAGCCAGTTGGCGCCGGTCACGAAGGAGGCCTCGTCCGAAAGCAGGAACACCGCGCAACTGGCAATCTCGGCGGGCTGACCCATGCGCCCCAGCGGATGCGCGTCGAGTGCCTTCTGGCGCAGGCCGGGGTCGTTCATCGCGAAGAACTCGCGCACCAGATGGGTTTCGGTATAGCCGGGCGACAGCGCGTTCACCCGGATCTGGTGCTTGCCCATTTCGAGCGCCAGCGAGCGGGTGAGCCCGACGAGGCCCGATTTCGCCGCCGCATAGGGAAAGAAGCCCGGATAGGTCATCTCGGCGTGGATCGAGGCAATGTTGACGATGCTGCCGCGCCGCATGGCGATCATGCCGGGCAGCGCCTGGCGCGCCACCAGCCAGGCCGCCTTGAGATCGACGCTGAACACATCCTCCCATTCCGCTTCCGTCATGGCCACCGGATCGGCATAGGAATTACGCCCGGCGTTGTTCACAAGCCCGGTCACTGGCCCGAAGCGCCGCACGGCTTCGTCATGCACGCGCGCGATGTCCGCCGCCGCGCAGACGCTGCCCGCGCCGAAATAGCAGCGGCCGGAGGCATCCAGCGCCCGCGCCAGGCCTTCGCCCGCTTGCGTCTCGATGTCGATGAACGAGACCCGCGCGCCCTCGGCAAGCGCCTTTTCCACGATCGCCGCGCCGATGCCGCGGCTGCCGCCGGTCACCAGCACATGCTGGCCGTCAAGCCGGCCGGCCATCACCAGTCAGCCACGCTGCCGTCTGCGTGATACCACTGCACCGGCTGCACCTCGGCGAAGGGGTATTTGCGCGCCGCCTCGAAGTCGATCTCGACACCGATGCCAGGACTTCGCGAAGGCTCCACATGGCCAGCGATGATGGGCGTGACGCCGGAGACAATCTCGTCACGCCATGGCACGTCGGCGCGCATCACCTCCTGGATCAGAAAGTTGGGCGTGGCGAAGCCGAGGTGGATGTTCACCATGGTGGCGATCGGGCCCAGCGGGTTGTGCGGCGCCATGGACACGCCGAAGGTGTCGCACAGCGCCGCGATGCGCCGTACTTCCGTGAGGCCGCCGGCATGGCAGACATCGGGCTGCGCCACCGCGATCGCCTCCGCCTGCAAGAGATGCAGGAACTCATGCCGGTGCGCCAGGCGTTCGCCCGCCGCGACCGGCACCGGCGTGGCGCGCGCCACCCGCGCCGTTCCCCGCCAGTCTTCCGGCTGGCACGGTTCCTCGATGAAGAAGGGCCGGTAGGGCTCCAGCACCTTCGCATATTGGATCGCCATGGCCGCCGTGGTGCGCCCGTGCAGATCGACCATGATGTCCATGTCATCCCCGCCACCTTCGCGCGCCGCCGCCATCAGCGCGTCCGCCTCCTTGAGCGCCGCGAGGCCGTCCAGCGGCGCGGTCTTGCCCACCGCGAGGATCTTCACCGCCGTGAAACCGTCGGCGCGCGAGCAAGCCGCCTTCTCGCGGAACGAGGCGGCGGCGGCGGAGTTATAGACGGACTGCGAGTTGCCGCCGCCGAGATGGTCATACATGCGCAGCCTGGCGCGGCACAATCCGCCGAGCAGCTGCCACAAGGGAACGCCCAGATGCTTCGCCTTGATGTCATGCAGCGCCTGGTCGATGCCGGAGAGCGCCGACATGGTGACGATGCCGCCCTTGAAGAAGGGGTGGCGGAACATCACCTGCCACAGATGCTCGATATTGCGCGGATCCTCGCCGCGGATCAGTTGCGCGAGATCGTCAATGGCGCCGGTCACCGCGCGGGTCTGGAATTCGAGCGTCGCTTCACCAAGGCCATAGAGCCCTGGAACATCAGTCTCGACGCGCACGAAAATCCAGTTCCGGAGCTGGGCGTTGACCACGAAGCTCTTGATGGCGGTGATCTTCATCGGGCGGGCCTCAGCGGCCGGTGATCGACTGGCGGCGGATGCGGCGCTCGATCACCGTTTGCAGGACGACCGAGAGCACGATCACCAGGCCGAAGCACAGCTGGGTGTAGAAGGCGTTGATGCCCGCCGACACGATGCCCGCGTTGATGGCGCCGATGATATAGGACGCGACGAACGAGCCAACGATCGAGCCGGTGCCGCCGAACACCGAGGTGCCGCCCAGGAACACCGAGGCGATGGTGTTGAGCAGGAAGCCGTCACCCAGCGTCGGCCAGAAGTAATAGCCATAGACCGAGGTCATGACGCCGGCCAGCACCGCGACCAGCCCCACCAGAATGAAACACCGGGTCTTGACCTGCACCGCGTCGACACCCATGAGCCGCGCACTCGTCGGGTTGTCGCCCACCAGGAACACATGAGCGCCGAAGCGCGTGCGGTTGAGCAGCACCCATAGTACAATCGCCACGCCGATCATCCACAGCGTCTGCACCGGAATGCCGAACACCGGCTCGCGGAAAATGGCGTGCAGCGCCGGGTATTGATCCGCCGTCAGCGGCACGCCGGTGCCGTTCATCAATACGAGCTCGAGCCCGCGGAACAGGAACGAGGTGCCGATGGTGATCACCAGCGAGGGAATGTTGAGCCTGGCCACCAGCGTGCCGTTGACCCAGCCGCACATGGCGCCGGCCGCGAAGGCCGCCAGCAGCGCCAGCGGCCACGGGGCGCCCGCCTGGGCGAGCAGGCAGAAGGTTGCGGTGCCGAGCGCCATGATCGAGGGAAAGGAAAGATCGATCTCGCCGGTGATCACCACGAAGGTCAGCGCCAGGGCGATGATGCCGAACTGCGGGGTCGTCTGCGCGAAGGCCTTGTAGATGTCGATGTTGGTGAACACCGCGGGCGCGGCCAGCACGAAGCCAAGCCACATCGCCAGCCCCACGCCGATGATGCCGAGCTGCGAGCCATAGCGCCGGAGCCAGGACGGCGGCGCCACGCGATTATCGGCTGGGCGGGCCTTTGCGGTTTCGGTCGGCATGGTGTCCTCTCAGGTCAGCGAGCCGGTGCGGGCGACGTGGTAGAGCCGCTCGATCAGCTCGTCCATGGTGATCTGCGATTTGTCATAGACGCCCGCCACCTTGCCGCGGTCGAGCACATAAAGCCTGTCGACCACGGGATAGACGTGGAAGATGTTGTGATCGATGAAGATCGCGGATTTGCCGGCCTTCTTGATGTTGCCGACGAAGTCCAGCGTCTTGCGGGTCTCGGTGAGCGACAGGCCCATGGTGGGCTCGTCGAGAATCACCAGCTCGGCGTCAAAGTAGAGCGCGCGGGTGATGGCGACACCCTGCTTCTCGCCGCCCGACATGGTGGTTACCACATTGTCGGGGTGCACGGCCGCCGAGGTGAAGCCCATGTGCTCGCTCATCAGCCTGGCCGATTCGGCGCGCATCCGGGCCACGTCGAGCAGGCCCCACTTGGTCCGCAGTTCGCGGCCCATGAACATGTTGCGCCAGATCGGCTGCTTCTCGCAGAGCGCGCGCTCCTGATAGACGGTCTCGATGCCCAGCCCGCGGGCGCGGGCCACCGACCAGTCATCGATGCGTTTGCCCTTGAAAAAGATCTCGCCGCCGGCATCGGGGCGATGAAAGCCCATCACCGTCTTGACCAGCGTCGACTTGCCGGCGCCGTTGTCACCCAGAAGGCCGACGATCTCACCGGGATAGACCGCGAAGTCGATGCCCGAAAGCGAGCGCACTTCGCCGAACGTCTTGGAGACGTTGCGCAGTTCGATCACCGGAACGGAGCCGCCGCCGTTGCTTGCTTGCGTCATGCGTGAATGCCAGGCCTGGAATGAGGGGCGGCGGCTCCGGGATCGCGGAGCCGCCGCGCCGGCGTCAGCGGATTTCGACGGCCGCCAGCGGCGCAACCGCGTCGACATTGGTCGCGTCGACGAAGGCGCCAGCGGTGTTGATGTCGAGCCCCGAGAAGCCGAACTTCTTGGTCAGGCAGATGTTGAGGATCGGGATATAGCCCTGCAGGAACGGCTGCTGGTCGATGACCAGGTTCTGGAAGCCTTCCTTCACCGCCTGGGCGGTGTTGGGCGACATGTCGAAGCCCGCGAAGTAGACCTGCCCCGGCTGCAGCGAGGCGGCCTTGGCATAGACGCCCACATTGGAGGTGAGGCCGCCGTGGTCGGTCACCACGATCTTGATTCCCGGGTTGGCGCCCATCACGCCCACGAAGGTCGCGGTGCCGGCGTTCGGGTCGGCGTTGGTGGCCGAGTCGATCTCCTGATAGATCACCTTGGCGCCCGCCTTCTCGAAGGCGTCGATCACGCCCACCGTGCGCTGGCCGCGGTCGCCGCCCTGGCCCTTGAGGCCCCACACGAACACGCTGTCGCCCTGCTGCAGGTTGGCGCGCTTGGCGGCCTCGCTGGCCAGCGCGAAGCCGGCGGCGTAGTTGGGCGCTCCCACATAGCCGAAGCCCTGGGCGGCGTATTTCTTCTGGCTATCGGGCAGCGAGGTATTGAGCGTGGTGAAGATGGTGCCCTGGGCGAAGGCCTGATCGACCACCGGGCCGGGTGCCGGTTCGCCGGCAAAACCATAGGTGGCGATGCCGTCAACCTTGGTGGCCACCGCCTGCTGGATCTGCTGCAGCATCTTGTTCGGGTCCCAGTCGGAGAAGTAATAGGTCACTTCCGGCCCGAGATCGGCCTCGGCCTGGCGGAAACCATTATACACGTTGTTGGCGAAGACGCCGCCCTGCGGGCCGCCCGGGAAGGCGGCGATTTTCACGCCGGAGCACCATTTCGCCTGCGGATCAGCCGAGGCCACGCCCTGCGCCGCGAAGAAGGCCAGCGCGGCGGTTGCCGCCGTGAGCGCGGCGCGAGTTGAAGTGAATGTCATGATTTCCTCCCATTTGAACCCGTTTGTCTGCCAGCTGCCGCCGGTCCGCGTGCTTGAACGCGTGAAAGCAAAGCTATGGGAATCACGTTGGCCTGTAAAGAGACTCGCGCGCCAGCGGAAACGGACCCAGGTCCCGCACCAGCAGATCAAGCGCCGCCAGCTCGGCGGCTTCCGGTCTCAACGCCGGAGCCCGGTCGAACACCGCCAGTCCGGCGCGGGCCGCAAACAGGCGCTTGCCATAGCAGATCAGATGTTCGATCGAGCGCATGATGAAGGTGATGGCGGGCAGCGCCCGCTCATGCACCGCCTGGGCCGCGGCGCGCTGACCGTCATCATAGAGCCGCATCGCCTCCACGCCATAATCCACGGCGTCGGGAGCCAGCAGGAAACCATCGCAGCCGCCGTCGAGGCAGGCGATCATGCCGAGCCCGCCGCGCCCGTTGAACACCCGGAAATCCGGACCGGCCATCGTCCTGAGCCGTGCCGCGTCTTCCGCCGGGGCCTCGGCCTTGATCACCTCGAAATTGGCATGCCGCCGGCGCAGCACGCCGATGTCATCATCCGAGAGGCCGCGGCCCAGATATTGCGGCGCGTTCTGGATGGCGCAGGGCAGCGCCGTCTCGCCCATGACCCGGCCGAAAAACGAGATGTACTCGTCAGCGGCATAGGAACCCGCTTGCGGCGGCTGCAAGATGAGCCATGTCGCGCCCGCTGCCTCGGCATGGCGGACCATCGCGACCTGCTCGGCCACCGACTGGCCATAAATGGTGAAGCCGAGCGGCAAGCGGCCGTTCACGTCTTCCGCCACCCAGTCCATCAGAACAAGGCGTTCAGCGAAGCTCAGTTTCTGAACCTCGGTGGCAAGGCCCAGCGCGGCAATGCCAGCCACATCCGCCGCGATGCAGCGTTCGGCCTGCCGGCGCATGGCGGCGCGGTCGAGCGTCTCATCCGGCCCGAAGAACGCATAGAGGATCGCGTGAACGCCGCGCTGCATGACCGCCAGCCAGCCTCAGGCCAGCCCCTCGGCGGCCAGCACCTGGCGGATCGATGCGGCAGTCTTGTCCGCGATTTCCTCCAGTTCGCCCTCTGTCACGTTGTAGGGCGGCGCGATGATCACCACGTCGCCATTGACGCCGTCAACGTTGCCGCCCACCGGATAGCAGATGAGCCCGTTGGCGAAGGCCTGCTGCCGCACCTTCATGAACAGCTTGCGCTCGCCGTCGAAGGGCCGGCGGGTTTCGCGGTCGGCCACCAGTTCGATGGCCTGGAAGAAGCCGCGGCCCCTGATGTCGCCCACCGCCTCGATGTCCTGCGTCGCCGCGCTGAGCAGGGCGTGAAGCCTGCCCTCCATCGCGTGCACGCGCTCGACCAGCCTGTCGCGCTCGACGATTTTCTGCACCGCCACGCCAGCGGCGCAGCACGCGGTGTGGCCGGTGAAGGTATGTCCGGTCATCGGCGCGCCATGCAGGCCATGAATCGCCTCGGCCACCTTGTCGTTGTAGATGGCGGCGCCGAGCGGCAGGTAGCCGGCCGCCAGTCCCTTGGCGACCGACATCACATCGGGCTCGACGCCATCGCGCTCCAGCGCGCGCCAGGCGCCGGTGCGGCCCGCCCCGCACATCACCTCGTCAGAGATCATGATGACGCCATGGCGGTCGCAGATGTCGCGCACCCGCCTGGCATAACCAGGCGGGGCCGGCACGCAGCCGCCCGCGGCCCCCACCACCGGCTCGAAGATGAAGGCGCAGACATTCTCGGGCCCCAGCCTGAGGATTTCATGCTCGAGCTCCCTGGCGCAGGCCTCGCCCACGGTTTCCGCCGTCGCACCGGCCACCGGACGGTAGGCATTGACGGGAGACAGGCGCGACACTTCCAGCAGCGAGCCCTCGAAGGCGCGCTTGCGTTCGAGAAATCCCGAGACCGAAAGGGCGCCCAGCGTGTTGCCGTGCCAGGAGCGCTCGCGCGCGATGAAGCGGCGCCGGCTCATCTCGCCGCGCGCCGCGTGATATTGCAGCGCGAGCTTGAGGCAGGATTCGACGGCCTCCGACCCGCCCGTCACATAGACCATGTGCCTGAGCGTGCCGCCGCAGCGGCGGCGGATGATCTCCGTCAGCTCCTCCAGCGCATCGGAGGTGAAATTATAGCGGTAGCCATGGGCGATGCGGTCAAGCTGATCCTTGATCGCCGCATTGACCTCGGGGTCGGAGTGGCCGATGCAATAGACAGCGGGGCCGCCGGACCCATCGATGTATTGCTTGCCGTCGGCGTCATAGACATAGCTGCCCTTCGCCCACGCCACTTTCGGAAGGTCGCCGGTCGAATGAATATGCTTGGGAAGTGCGGCGGAGGACATAAGCGTTGCGCCCTGTATTGGATATGACAATGAGACAGTCTCTTAGCACCCGGAACAAAGCTTCGGCAAACCGGTGACCGGCCGCTCCGACCAGTTTCCCCATGGAGCCGCCGCAACCGTGATCCGGCCGATGCGCGCCGATGAGGTGGAGCAGGTGGCCGCCATGGTGCGGGGCCTCGCCCGGGATATCGGCGCCAGCACCGTTCCGCAGCTGACGGCGGCCGGCCTGGCGGCGGCGCATGACCTGATCGACACCGTGGTGGCGGAAGAGCATGGCCGGCTGACGGGGGCCTGCCTCGGGCTCATGACCTATTCAACCTGGCGCGGCGCGCGCGGCCTCTACGTGGTCGATCTGTTCGTCATGCCGGAGGCGCGGGGCAGGAACATCGGCGAGCGGCTGCTGCGCCATATGGGCCGCCGGTTCGCGGCCCGTGGAGCCCGGTTCATCAAGCTCGAAGTGGACGCAACAAACGCCGCGGCCGCGCGTTTCTACGCCAGGCTGGGCTTTGCGAAGAAGACGGAAGACAGGCTCCACATTCTGGAGCATGATCAATTCACAGGCTTCATTTCAAGCGGAGGAGAGACATGACCATCAAGCGCGTCGGGCTGATCGGGGTTGGCCTCATGGGCCACGGCATCGGCAAGAACATTCTGGCGAAAGGCTACCAGCTCACCGTCATGGCGCACCGCAACCGCGGCCCGGTGGATGACCTTGTCGCCAAGGGCGCCCATGAGCGCAACAACCCGCTCGCCGTGGCGCGCGAATCCGATCTCGTCATCCTCTGCGTCACCGGCACGCCGCAAGTGGAGCAACTGATTTACGGCGAATACGGCCTGCTCGGCGCGGTCCATGACGGGCTGGTCATCGCCGACTGCAGCACGGCGGAGCCCGGCTCGACCGTCAGGATCGCTGCCGACGTCGAGGCCAAGGGCGGGCATTTCGTCGACACGCCGATGACCCGCACCCCGCGCGAGGCGGAGGCCGGCAAGCTTGGCCTGATGACCGGCGGCCCCGAGGCGGTGATCGCGCGCATCCGCCCGGTGCTTGACTGTTTCGCGGACACCATCGTGCATGCTGGCGCCGTGGGCTCCGCGCATCAGCTGAAGCTCATCAACAATTTCCTGTCGATCTGCCATGCCGCGGTGGCGGCCGAGGCGATCACCGTGGCCGCCAGGGCCGGCGTCGACATGAAATCGCTCCGCGACATCGTCATGGCGGGCGGCGCCGCCTCGACGATGTTCGGACGGCTGATCAACGTGCCGCTGGCCGATGATGACAGCCATGCCCAGTTCGCCATCCGCAACGCCCGCAAGGATCTCCGCTACTACACCAACATGACAGAGCAGCTGCCGGTCACCTCGTTTCTGGCCGAGACGGCGCACCAGATGACGGTGATGGCGGACAACATGGGTTATGGCGAACGCTTCCTGCCCCGGCTCATCGATGTGCTGATGGCCGTCAACGGGATGAAGAAATAGCATGAGCGGTCTGTTCTCGCTCAAGGGCCGGGTGGCGCTGGTCACCGGGGCATCGCGCGGATTGGGCCTTGCCATGGCGAAAGCCCTGGCGGCGCAAGGGGCCACCGTGGCGGTCAACGCCCGCAACGCCGCGGAGCTCGACGCCGCCGCCAGAACGATCGGCGCCGAGGCCATGGCCTTCGATGTGACCGATGCGGCGGTGTCGCGCGCCGCGCTGGAAGATATCGCCCGGCGCCATGGCAGGCTCGACATCCTCATCAACAATGCCGGCATCCAGCACCGGCGTCCGCTGACCGAGTGGCAGGATCGAGTGGCAGGATGAGGATTTCGACCGGGTTATCGCCGTCAATCTCTCATCGTGCTTCCGGCTGTCACGCGACGCGGCGCGCCTGATGCTGCCCAACCGTTATGGACGCATCATCAATACGGGTTCGGTGGCCGCCATTCTCGGACGGCCGACCATCCATGCCTATGTGGCCGCGAAGGCCGGTCTGCACGGCCTGACGCGCTCGATGGCGGCGGAACTTGGCCGCCAGGGCATCACCGTCAACGCGCTGGCGCCCGGCTATTTCGCGACCGAGCTCAATACGGCGCTTCTCGAGGACAAGGCCTTCACCGCCTGGGTCGAGGCCCGCACGCCCGCCGGGCGCTGGGCGAAGCCCGAAGAACTCGGCGGCGCGGCGGTGTTCCTCGCCTCCGACGCGGCCGCCTATGTCAACGGCCATGTGCTGGCGGTGGATGGCGGGCTGTCAGTTTCGCTCTGAGCCAGGCGCCGGCCGGCGCTCGGATGCCGGGGTGACGCCAAAGGCCTCGCGGTAGGCGCGGCCGAAATGGCTGGCGCTCGAGAAGCCGCAGCCCAGCGCGATCTCGGAAATCGGCGCCGCCGACTGCCGCAGCAGGTCGCGGGCCCGCTCAAGCCTCAGCTTGCGGTAATGGCTGGCATAGCTCACCCCCAGCTTCTCCGAAAACAGCCGGTCGAGCTGGCGGGCGGAGAGGCCGATGCGCCTTGCTGTTTCGCCCCGCTTCAGGGCTTCGCCGGGGTGGCTGTCCATCAGGTCCAGCGCCTGGCTGAGGCGGGAGTCGTGAACGCCATAGCGCGCCGTCAGCGAGGCGCGCTGGGCGCTCTGGGCGGGGCGGATGTCGGTGTGCATGAACCAGTCGGAAACCTGGCGGGCCAGCGCCGGCCCATGCCGCTCGGCGATCAGCGCGTGCATCATGTCGAGAGGGGCGATGCCGCCGGCGCAGGTAAGCCGGTTGCGGTCGACGATGTAGATCGAGCGCGACAGCATGATGTTGGGATATGATTCCGAGACCGCGGGCGCATGTTCCCAATGCACGGTCATGTGGTAGCCGTCCATGATGCCGGCCCGCGCCAGAATCACCGGCCCGCCTGAAACCCCGCCGATCCGCATGCCGCGCCCGGCCAGCGCCTTGAGCCAGCCCAGCGTCGCCTTGTCGCGGAACGAGGCCGGCCGGCCGCCGGCGCAGACCAGCAGCAGATCAAGGTCCACGGGCGTACCCGCGGTCACCGTGCACGCAACCGTTGCGCCGCACGATGCGGCCACCTCGGCGGGCCCCGGCGAGATATGAACCCAGCGGTAAAGCTCTCTTCCCGTCAACAGGTTGGCGGCGCGCAACGGCTCCACCGCCGCGGCATAGGACATCAGCGCGAAGCCGGGGATCAACAGGAAGCCAACGGTTTGCGGCTGTTCCGCCATGGCGCGTTTCTATCAGGATCCGGCTGATTTCTGCAAGACGAAAGCCGCCGCCGCTGCTAGGCATAATGTCTTGGAAAACGGAAACCGGGCATGCGTTACAACATCTTCTCGCTGATCAGGAATTCCTTCTCCGGCCACAGCCGGTGGCAGCCCGCCTGGCGGGAGCCGGAGCCCAAGGCTGAGTATGACATCGTCATCGTCGGCGGCGGCGGCCACGGGCTTTCGACCGCCTATTACCTCGCCAGGGAGCATGGCCTCACCAATGTGGCGGTGCTGGAAAAGGGCTGGCTCGGCTCCGGCAACATCGGCCGCAACACCACGATCATCCGTTCCAACTATCTGCTGCCCGGCAACAACCCGTTTTACGAATGGTCGATGAAGCTGTGGGAAAACCTGGAGCAGGATTTCAACTTCAACGCCATGGTCTCGCAGCGCGGCGTCCTCAACCTCTGCCATACGGATGCCCAGCGCGACGCCTTCGCGCGGCGCGGCAATGGCATGAGGATTGACGGCGTCGACGCCGAATTGCTGGACCGCGAGGCGGTGCGCGAGATGTATCCGTTCTTCGACTATGACAACGCCCGCTTTCCGATCAAGGGCGGGCTTCTGCAGCGGCGCGGCGGCACGGTGCGCCATGACGCCGTCGCCTGGGGCTATGCCCGCGGCGCCGACAGCCGCGGCGTCGATATCATCCAGCATTGCGAAGTCACCGGAATCCGCATCGAGAACGGCAAGGTCACCGGTGTCGACACCAACAAGGGCTTCATCGGCTGTAAGAAGCTGGGCCTCGCCACCGCCGGCAACTCCTCCGAGACGGCGGCCATGGCCGGCATGAAACTTCCCGTCGAGAGCCACGTGCTGCAGGCCTTCGTGTCCGAGGGCCTCAAGCCCTATATCGACGGCGTCGTCACTTTCGGCGCCGGGCATTTCTATGTCTCGCAGTCGGACAAGGGCGGGCTCGTCTTCGGCGGCGACATCGATGGCTACAATTCCTATGCCCGGCGCGGCAACCTGCCGATGGTGGAACATGTGGTGGAGGCCGGCGTCGCCATGATCCCCTCGCTCGCCCGGGTGCGGGTGCTCCGCTCGTGGGGTGGCATCATGGACATGTCGATGGACGGCTCGCCGATTATCGATAAAACCCACATCCAGGGCCTCTATCTCAACACCGGCTGGTGTTACGGCGGCTTCAAGGCCACGCCCGCCTCCGGCTGGTGCTTCGCCTATACCATCGCCAGGGATGAACCCCACAAGCTCAACGCCGCCTATCGTCTCGACCGGTTCCGCACCGGCCACATGATCGACGAAAAGGGCCAGGGCGCCACACCGAACCTGCACTGACGGATCACCAGCCATGCTCATCCCATGCCCCCATTGCGGAACGAGGCCGGTCGAGGAGTTCACCTTCCTCGGCGATGCCTCCGTCACCCGGCCCACGACCAACGATCCGTCCTCGATGGAACAGTGGTTCGACTATGTTTATCTGCGCAACAATCCGCGCGGCCGCTTCGAGGAATTCGCCCATCATTCGGGCGGCTGCCGCGCCTGGCTCGTCGTCTCCCGCAACACCGAAACCCATGAGGTCTATGGCGCCGTGAGCGCGCGCGACCATGCGAAGGCGAAGGGAGAAAAGCCATGACCTCCTATCGTCTGGCAAACGGCGGCCTCGTCGACCGCGCCGCGTCCCTGTCCTTCACCTTCGACGGCAAGCCGTTCACCGGCCTTGCCGGTGACACGCTGGCCTCCGCGCTGATGGCCAATGGCGTGCATCTGATGGGCCGGTCATTCAAATATCACCGGCCGCGCGGCGTGATCACCGCCGGCGCCGCGGAGCCCAACGCGCTGGTTGAATTGCGCGAGGGTGGCCGCAAGGAGGCCAATACGCGCGCCACCATGATCGAGCTCTATGACGGGCTTACCGCCACCAGCCAGAACCGCTGGCCATCGCTCGACTTCGACGTCGGCGCCGTCACGTCGCTGGCCTCGTCGATCTTTGTCGCGGGTTTCTACTACAAGACTTTCATGTGGCCGAAAAGCTTCTGGGAGAAGATCTATGAGCCGCTGATCCGCCGCGCCGCCGGCCTCGGCACGGCCTCCAGGCTCCCCGATCCCGACAAATACGAGAAAGCCTATGCCCATTGCGCACTGCTGGTGATCGGCTCCGGCCCCACGGGCCTGATGGCGGCGCTGGCCGCCGCCCGCGCGGGCGAGCGCGTGATCCTCGCCGATGAAGGCGCGAGGCTCGGCGGCTCGCTGCTGAACGAGCGCGAGGAGATCGACGGCAAGCCGGGCGTGGACTGGGCGGCCGGGGTATTGGCGGAACTGTCATCGCTGCCGAACGTAACCCTGATGCCGCGCACGACGGTGATGGGCTGGTTCGACGGCAATGTCTTCGGCGCCGTCGAGCGCGTGAACGATCATGTCGCGGAGCCTGACCCTTACGAGCCGCGCCAGCGCTATTGGCGCATCATGGCCAGGCGCGCCGTGCTGGCGGCGGGCGCCGAGGAACGCCCGGTGGCCTTCGGCGGCAATGATGTGCCGGGCGTCATGCTGGCCTCGGCCATGCGCGCCTATGCCAACCGCTATGGTGTGGCCGCGGGCCGGGCGGTTGCGGTGTTCGCCAACAATGACTCGGCCTATCGCACGGCGCGTGACCTCAAGGCACGGGGCGTGCACGTCGAGGCGGTCATCGACAGCCGCGCGGACTCGCGCGCCGACAGCGGCGGCATTCCAGTGTTCCGTGGACGGACGGTCCGCGACGTGCTGGGCAACAAGGCCGTGACCGGCATCGAGCTCGACGACGGCACGCACCTCGATTGCGAGGCGCTCGCCATGTCCGGCGGATGGAGCCCGGTCGTCAACCTCGCCTGCCACCGCGGCCAGAAACCGCGCTGGGACCAAAGCCTCCTCGCCTTCCTGCCGCCCGACACCGGTTCCGCGTTCACCGCGGCGGGGTCCGCGGCGGGCAAGATGCTGCTGTCCGAATGCCTCGCCGATGGCGCGGCCAAAGGCGCGGCGGGCGCCGCCGCCATCGCCGTGCCGCGCTGCCGTGACGAGTCCTTCGCCATCGCGCCGCTGTGGTGGGTGAAGGGCAGCCGCGGCAAGGCCTTCATCGATTACCAGAACGACGCCACGGCGAAGGACCTGCCGCTCGCCGCGCGCGAAGGCTACAGGGACGTGGAGCTGGCCAAGCGCTACACCACCACCGGCATGGCCACCGATCAGGGCAAGCTCGGCAATGTCAACGCCATCGCCATTCTGGCCGAGGCCACCGGCCGGTCGATGGACCAGGTGGGCACCACCACCTTCCGGCCCTTTTATACGCCGGTGTCGTTCGGCGCCTTCGCCGGGCCGTTCACCGGCCATCATTTCCAGCCGGTGCGCAAGACGCCGCTTCATGACTGGGCGGAGGAGCTTGGCGCGGTATTCGTCGAAACCGGCTTGTGGATGCGTTCTTCATGGTTTCCGCGGGCCGGCGAGGACTGGCTCGCCTCCGCCTCGCGCGAGGTGCTGGCCACGCGGAAAGGCGTCGGGCTCTGCGATGTCTCGACGCTCGGCAAGATCGACGTGCAGGGCAAGGACGCCGGCGCCTTTCTCGACAGGCTCTATTGCAACACCTTCTCGACGCTGGCCGTTGGCAAGGCGCGCTACGGGCTGATGCTGCGCGAGGACGGCATCGTTTATGACGACGGCACCACCTCGCGGCTGGCGGAGGATCATTTCGTGATGACCACCACCACCGCCAACGCCGCCAAGGTGATGGCGCAGATGGAATTCGCGCATCAGGCGCTGTTCCCCGATCTCGACGTGACCTATGTCTCGGTGACCGAGCACTGGGCGCAGATGGCGGTGGCCGGCCCCAGCTCACGCGCCACGCTGCAGAAGATCGTCGACGGCTTCGCATTGAACGACACGGCCGCGCCCTATATGGCGGCGCTGGAGATTACCGTGATGGGCGGCATTCCAGCGCGGCTGTTCCGCATCTCCTTCTCGGGCGAGCATGCCTATGAGCTCGCCGTGCCCGCCGACTACGGCAGCATGGTGGCGCGCGCGGTGATGCAGGCGGGCGCTGAATTCGGCATCGTGCCCTATGGCGTCGAGGCGCTGTCCATCATGCGCGTCGAGAAAGGCCATGTGGCGGGCGGCGAACTCAACGGCACGACG
>NZ_JBJTER010000144.1:0-26403 GCF_046093005.1 Aestuariivirga sp. | reverse complement strand
GTCATCGATTAGGAGGCGCGGGCAATGCCAGTTCGCAAATGGTTTTAGCTTCGGCGCGCAACCGCACCTTGTGCGCTTCCAGCCCCGCCCGCGCCTCCACAACGATGACCGGGCCTAAGTCGGGGGCGGAATCCAGGGGATCGCCGATGGCGAGCTCGGCCATCGCGCCTTTCAGCATTTCGATCACCCGGTCCGCCACGTCCTCCTGCACGAACAGGATGCGCGCCGCCGAGCAGCGCTGGCCGGCGCTGTCAAAGGCCGAGGCCAGCGCATCGCGCACCGCCTGTTCGGGAAGCGCCGAGGAATCGACGATCATCGCGTTCATCCCACCGGTCTCGGCGATCAGCGCCGGAATGGCGCCGGTCCGTGCCGCCAGCGCCCGGTTGATGATGGCCGCGGTTTCATTGGAGCCGGGGAAGGCCACCCCCGCCAAAGCAGGATGTGCCAGCAGCAGCTTGCCCAGCCGCGCCCCGTCACCCGGCAGCAGATTGAGCGCGGCGGGCGGAATGCCCGCCTCATGCAGCAGCTTCACCGCCGCGAAGGCCACAAGCGGCGTCTGCTCGGCGGGTTTCGCCACCACGCTGTTGCCCGCCGCCAGCGCCGCCGCCACCTGGCCGGTGAAGATCGCCAGCGGAAAGTTCCATGGGCTGATGCAGACGAAAACGCCGCGGCCATGGAGCGATATCTCGTTACGTTCGCCGGTGGGGCCTGCAAGCGGCATGGGAGCACTGAACTGATGGCGGGCGCCAACCGCATAGTAGCGCAGGAAATCGACGGCTTCGCGGATGTCGGCGATGGCGTTGTCGAGGGTCTTGCCCGCCTCGCGCACCAGCAGTGCCGCCAGTTTCGGCGTTGCGGCCTCATAGAGATCGGCGGCTTTCTCGAGGAGCGCGGCGCGCGCCGGACCGCCGGTCTCGTCCCACGCCGGTTGTGCGGCGGCCGCCACCTCCATGGCTTTCGCCGCGGCGGCCTCGCTCGCGTCCCGAACCTCGCCCACCCGCAGCGAACGGTCCGCCGGGCTTTCGATGCGCCGCAACGGCCCATCCTCCCATGCTTTGCCATCAACCAGCGCATGCGCGGCAACCGGCTGCCGCAGCGCTTCGGCAATCCCGGCAACGAGCTTGCCGCGCGCCCCGTCATCCCACAGCGGCAGGCCTTGCGAGTTGACGCGGCCCGGGAAGATGTCCCGCGGCAGCGGGATTTTCGGATGCGGAATGGCGGCGAGCTTCGCAACCTCCATCACCGGGTCCGCGATGATCTCGGCGATCGGCGCTTCATCATCCGCCAGGCGGTTGACGAACGAGGTGTTGGCGCCGTTCTCGAGCAGGCGGCGCACCAGATAGGCCAGCAGGTCCTCATGGCTTCCCACCGGCGCATAGATGCGGCAGGGCTGGTTCATGCGGTCCTTGCCCACCACCTGCTCATAGAGCGCCTGGCCCATGCCATGCAGGCGCTGGAACTCGAAGCGCCGGTCATTGCCCGCGAGCACCGACACGGCGGCCAGCGTATGGGCGTTGTGAGTGGCGAATTGCGGATAAAACACATCGCGCCGCGACAGCAGATAACGCGCGCAGGCGAGATAGCTCACATCGGTCGAGACCTTGCGGGTGAACAGCGGATAGCCCGCGAAGCCCTGCTCCTGGGCGCGCTTGATCTCGGTGTCCCAATAGGCGCCCTTGACCAGCCTGACCGGAATGACGCGGCCCGTGGCGCCAGCCACCCCTGCCAGCCACTGCAGCACTGGCCTCGCGCGCTTGGAATAGGCCTGCACGGCAAGCCCCAGCCCGTTCCAGCCCTGAAGCCGCGGGTCCTGGCACAGGCTTCCGAACAGTTCGAGCGAGAGGTCCAGCCGGTTCACCTCCTCGGCGTCGACGGTGAGGCCAACGTCCAGCGCGCGGGCCTCCGCCGCGAGGCTGGCGACGCGCGGCAGAAGTTCCGCCATCACCCGGGCTTCCTGCTTTTCCTCATAGCGCGGATGCAGCGCCGAAAGCTTCACCGAGATCGAGGCGCGGGCGAACACGTCCGCCCCCTTGCTGTTGCGGCCCACACTGGCCAGCGCGTTCCGGTAGGACTCGAAATAGCGTTCCGCGTCGGCGCCGGTGAAGGCGGCCTCGCCCAGCATGTCATAGGAAAAGCGATAGCCCTCCGCCTCGAGGGGAGCGGCTACCGCCAGCGCCTCGCCGATCGTCCGTCCAAGGACGAACTGCTTGCCCATGATGCGCATTGCCTGCTTCATGGCGTTGCGCACGATGGGTTCGCCCGAGCGCGTCACCAGCCGGCGCAGATAGGACGGCGCGTCGCTTCCAGCGATGCGGCCCAGATCGACGAAGCGCCCGGTCAGCATCAGGCCCCAGGCGGAGGCGTTGACGAACAGCGAGCCCGACTGGCCCAGATGGCGCTCCCAGTCCTTGCCGCCCAGCTTGTCGGCGATCAGCCGGTCGGCGGTGCCGGCATCGGGGATGCGCAGCAAGGCCTCGGCGAGGCACATCAGCACCACGCCCTCCTCGGAAGAGAGCGAATATTCCTGCATGAAGGCGTCGATGCCGCCCTGCTGGCGCCGCCCGGCGCGCACCGCGGCCACCAGCTGGCGGGCAAGCTCCGCCACCCGCCGCTGGTCTTCCGGCGTCAGCGCCGCCTCGGCCGAGAGCGCCCGCACCGTGGCGGCCTCGTCGGCGAACAGCATGGCGGCGATGGCGGAACGGCTCGGCAGGGCGGACATGGCGGCTCACCTCCTCGGATGGCTCCTCTGTGCCACAAAACGAGCCAGGCTTCCCGCCAAAAAACGCCCATGTTAAGAGCGCTTCTCTGAACATGACCGGGAACCCCGCCATCATCCGCAACGTCGAAGCCCTGCGCCGCCACACCGCGGACTGGCGCAAGGCGGGCCTCGCCTATGCCGTCGTGCCGACCATGGGGGCGATCCATGAAGGCCACCAGGAACTGGTGCGCCAGGGCCGCCAACACGCCAGCCGGGTGATCGCCACGGTGTTCGTGAACCCGAAGCAATTCGCCGCCCATGAAGACCTCGCCAAATACCCCCGCGACGAGCCCGGCGATGTGGCAAAGCTTGGGGCGGCGGGCGCCGATGTGGTGTTCATGCCCGCTCCGGAGGAGGTCTATCCACAAGGCTTTTCCACCACCGTGTCGCTCACGGGGCCGGCCAAGGCAGGGCTTGAGGACAGGTTCCGCCCGCATTTCTTCGCCGGTGTCGCCACGGTGGTCGCCAAGCTGTTCCTGCAGACCGGCGCTGACGTCGCGATGTTCGGCGAGAAGGACTACCAGCAGCTGATGGTCGTCACCCGCATGGTGCGCGACCTCGACATTCCCATCCGGGTGATCGGCGTGCCAACGGTGCGCGAGGCCGATGGCCTCGCCAAGTCCTCGCGCAATGTCTATCTCTCGGCGGCCGAGCGCCGCCAGGCGCTGGCGATCTACGCCAGCCTTTCGCGCGCGGCGGACGCGATCCGCGCCGGACAGACGCCGCAGGGCGCAGCCCGCGCCGCCGCCCGCAGCCTCACGGCCTCTGGCTTCAAGGTCGATTACGTGGCGGCGCGCAATGCCGGGACGCTGGCTCCGCCGCGCGGGAAAGACGAACCGCTCCGCTTGCTCGCCGCCGCCTGGGCCGGCAAGACGCGTCTCATTGACAATATTGCGGTGCAGAGCAGCCGGTGATCAATTGAACGCAGGTGTTGCAAACAAAACTCTCATCATCGCCCCGCTTGACCGGGCAATCCTCTTCACGGCGGCGGAAAGCGGACGCCCGCATCAAGTCCGGACATGATGAGCAGGATATGGCTTGAGATCGCTACAAATAACGGGCTGCCGCTCTGGGCGTTGCGGCAGCGATGCGCCGGTGTCAGGACACGCCCAGCTTCTTCTGCAGGCTCGAACTCGAGGTGGTGTACTGGAACATCAGCCGCTCGCCCGGGTTCTTCAGTTTGAACACCTTCTGCGCCATCAGCGCCGCCTCATGGAAGCCCGAGAGGATCAGCTTCAGCTTGCCCGGATAAGTGTTGATGTCGCCGATGGCGAAGATGCCTTCGACCGAGGTTTCGAATTTCTCGGTATCGACGGGGATCAGGTTCTCGTGAAGGTTGAGGCCCCACTCGGCGACCGGCCCCAGCTTCATCGTCAGGCCGAAGAACGGCAGCATGGCGTTGCAGGCGATCTCGAAGTTCTGCCCGTCATTTCCCTTCACCACCGCCGCCGAGAGAACGCCGTTGTCGCCGCGGAGCGCGGTGACCTGGCCGAGCCGGAAATCCATTTTTCCATCCGCCACCAGCTCGCGCATCTTGCGCACGGAATCGGGTGCGGCGCGGAAATCGTCCCGGCGGTGCAGCAGGGTGAGGCTCCTGGCGATGGGCTGCAGGTTCAGCGTCCAGTCGAGCGCCGAGTCGCCGCCGCCGACGATGAGCACGTCCTTGCCGCGCAACGCCTCCATGCGCTTCACCGAATAGAACACCGACGTACCCTCATAGGCATCAATGCCCGGGATCGGCGGTTTCTTGGGCTGGAAGGAGCCGCCGCCCGCCGCGATCACCACCACCCTGGCGTGGAATCTGAGGCCGCCATCGGTTTCGAGCTCGAAGCCGGCGTCGCCCAGCTTCCGCACGGCGGTGACCATGTGATTGAAGTGGAAAGTGGGGTTGAAGGGCTTGATCTGCTCCATCAGCCGCGAGGTGAGCTCCGCACCCGTCACCACCGGCAGTGCCGGAATGTCGTAGATCGGCTTTTCCGGATAGAGTTCGGCGCATTGGCCGCCGGGCCGGTCAAGAATGTCGATCACATGGCACTTGATGTCGAGCAGGCCCAGTTCAAACACCGCGAACAGGCCGCAGGGGCCGGCACCGATGATGACCGCATCCGTGGTGATGATATCGGACATGGCGCGCCCTTCCCTTCTCAGAACTGCTTTTCGGGAACCTTCACGCGCAGGCCGTCGAGCGCGTCGGAGATCTTGATCTGGCAGGACAGGCGGGAATTGTCCCGGACATCGAAGGCGAAGTCCAGCATGTCCTCTTCCATCGGGTTGCGGGAGCCCACCTTTTCCACCCATTCCGGCTCGACATAGACATGGCAGGTGGCGCAGGCGCAGGCGCCGCCGCAATCGGCGTCGATGCCCGGCACCATGTTCTTGACCGCCGCCTCCATCACCGACATGCCGGGAAGGCCGTCGACCGTCTGCTCAGCGCCGCTGTTCTGGATGAAAGTGATTTTCGCCATTTCTGTACCGTTTACCACGCGTTCGTTTGATCGACCGGCCTTCTAGGGGATGGCTTTCCGAAACACAACTGCGCCGCCGCCGCGGCGGAGAGGCTGCTCAGCCGAGCGTGGGAAAGGCCTCGCGGACCGCCAGACGGAAACCGGCAGCCGCCGCCTGCAGAGACTGCAACTCTTTCTCCCGCCGCTGCGGGCTTTCGGGAAACCCGGCTTCCTCCAGCCCGGCCGCCAGTGCGCTGAGCCTTCGGGCGCCGACCGCCGCCGCAGACCCCTTAAGACCATGCGCGGTGAATTGCCAGTCAGCGGCCGTGCCGGCCGCTGCCAGCCGCGCCAGGGTGAGCGGCAGCTGGCCCAGGAAGAGACCCAGCACCTCTAATGCAAGTGATTGATCTTGCATGGTGATATGATCCAGATGCGCGCCGTCGAAATCCACTGCCGTGGTGGCTTCTGAGGCAAGCTGGGGGTCGGCCATGGCTGGCACCTGGTTGCTGGCAGCGAGAGGCAAAACGCCAAACCGTCACTGGCTAGGCCAGCCGGGTTAACGGGCGCTTGCGCCGGAGGTGACAATAGAGCATCGCATTTTAACCAATAGTTAAGATTTTGAGGCGGGCGCCTCAAGCCGGGTTTCGCCTGCCATGCCAATGGGCTATGGTAAAAATTGCGAAGCTTCGTCCCGGGATCGCATCCCGGATGGGGCGGGATGAGTTTTGCGGCATCGCCAGCCGCGGGTCAAGTGAACGTGCGGGGACCAGACAACATGGCCAATACCACCGTGACGCGCCGCGAACGCCGCCAGTCAGAGGCCGAAGCGCCAAGACGCGAAGCCCCCCGGCTTTCGGCCGACGGAGCCCCCGCCAGAGGCCGCCTTGCCAACGAAAATGACCCGGCGACCGCCATGCTGCTGGCCAAGCTGCGCCGCCGGCCCTCATTCATGCCCTATGGCCTGGTCTCGATCATCATCACGGCGCTGTGGTCGGGCGCCTGGTTCTTCGCCCATTCGGGCGCCTTCGGGCCGCAGACGGCGCCCGCCGGGGCGCTGGAGGCCATCGCCCTGCTGATGGTTCCAGTGGCCATCGTCTGGGCCACCGCGTATCTGCTGTGGCGGGCCGCCGACATGCGCCAGGTTTCCGAAGCCCTCTACCAGTCCGCCATGCGGCTGATCCGGCCGCAGGACGTTGCGACCGAGGGGCTCAGCACCATCGCCCAGGCGGTGCGCTCCGAAGTCGATTTGCTGGTCGACGGCGTCGAACATGCGGTGCAGCGCGCCGCGGTGCTGGAGGAAATCGTCCACAAGGAAATCTCTTCGATCGAGCGGGCGTTCGGCAGCAACGAAGAGCGCATCCGCACCCTGGTGGCCGGCATCGAAAACCAGCGTTCGGCGCTGCAGCAGGCGTCTCTGCTGATCAGCAATGATACCAACCCGCTGGTCACCCGGCTGGAAAGCAGCACGCGTAACCTCGACGGCATCATGTCCGCCGCGCAGGAAACGCTTGGCCGCCTGGAGACCGGCCTCCGCGACGTCTCCGGCAACATCATGCGGGCGCTCGACGAGATGACCGAACGGGCCGCGGCCACCGGCTCGGAAATGACGGTTCAGACCTCACAGATGGAGGACGTGGGCAGCCAGATGCTGACCCAGCTCGGGGAATTCTCGCGCCAGCTGGCTACCCAGCTCGATCAGATCAAGTCAGCCGCCACGGAACTCAACGCAGAGTCTGTCGATTTCAGCCGCCATGTACAGGACATGGAAGCGAACATGTCGCAGCTGGTGCGCAACACGGTCGATGCGCTGACCACCACCCATGACGATATCGCCCGCAGCGTCGAACGTTCTGGCGTCACCGCCACCGACCAGATCCGCCAGCAGGTGAACGAGCTTGCCGACCTGGTGCAGGCTTCCGGCGGCAACATCACCTTCCATCTGCGGTCGGTGGCGGAGGACATCACCGGCAGCCTCGAACGCGCCAGCGGCGACACCGCGCAGATGATCGAGCACAGCCGCAACCTGGTCACCCAGGGGCTGCAAACCGTGGCCAGCGAATACATCGAGCGCGTCGCCCAGTCGCGCGCCGAGCTCATCACCTATCTCGATCAATCGGCGGCCGGCGTCGCGGCGGCCATCGACGATGCCTCGGACCGGGTGGCGGGCCGCCTCAACGCGGCCGGCAGCCAGTTCATCGGCAGCCTTGATGAAACCTCCCAGACGCTGCTTTCGGAAATGAACACATTGGGCAGCGGCATGTCTGGCCGCCTGGAAGAGACGGCGGGCCGCCTCACCGGCGAAATCGGCGCCAGTACGGAGCGCCTGATCAACCAGCTCGACGATTCGGCAGGCGCCGTCTTCGCGCGCCTCGACGAGCAGGCGAGCCTCGTCACCGGCCGGGTCGAGGAGACCTCCCAGCGTCTTCTCGACATCATCGAGGACCGCACCGCCACCGTCACCGCCCAGGTCGGCGAGACCGCGCAGCAGGTGCTGGCGGCGCTCGATCAGCAGAACCTCGAGTCCGCGCAGCGGGTGACCGATACCGCGGCGCAGGTCGAGATGACCATCGGGCGGGCCAGCGATGTGATCTCGGGGGCTCTTGCCGACGCCAACCAGCGCCTGGACGCCACCGCGGACGCCTTCCGGTCGCTGATCGACCAGACCGCGGCGGCGGTCGAAGAGCGTATCGGCATGAGTGAACAATCCTTCAATTCGGTGATCTCAACGGCGGTCGCCAATACCCGCGCCCGCATCGACGAGGCCTCCGCCCTGTTCCATGCGCTGGCCGAACAGATCGCCAGCGGCGTCGAGAACCGGCTCGACACGTCGGGAACGCTCCTGCAAGACCAGGTGGCGCGCGCCATGGCCAGCGCCAGCGCCCAGCTCGATGAAACAAGCCGCCTGTTCCAGCAGACGATCAGCGGCGCTGCCGGCGACATGGAGCGCCGAATCGACACGGCCAGCGAACGGCTCTACGGGCAGATCGAGACCAGCGTCAGCTCCGCCACGGGTTCGCTCGATCTGGCGCGGCGCACACTGCAGGATGTGATGGACGAGACCGCGGCCGGCGTGGTCGGCCGGATCAACACGGTGTCGGATGAAATGAACGGCCTCCTTACCTCGACCAGCGGCACCATCGCCGCGCATCTGAAGGAGACGGCGGGAATCGTCAATCGCGAGATGGCCGATTCAGGGATCGCGCTGGCCGAGCGCATCGAAAGCTCGGGCGGGCTCGTTACCGACAAGCTGATCTCGGTTTCCGAGAGCTTCGTGCACAATGTGGGCCAGGCGCGCGAGGCGCTGCTGGCGATGATCGTCACGTCCTCAGAGGACGTCACCCGCAAGCTGGAAGACACGACGCTGCAACTCTACAGCAAGCTCGACAACACCGCGAACGCGATGGCCGGCCAGATCGAGCAGACGGCGCAGCGCATCACCGACTATGTCAGCAGCACCACATCGGAGGCGATTGGCAAGGTGGCCTCGGTCACCGGCGAACTGACCGGGCAGCTCGACTCCTCATCGCGGCGCCTCGGCGAGCTGATGGACCAGACCTCGGAGCGGGTCGGCGGCAGGCTCGACCAGGCGGCGAACGACATGTCGGCCTTGTTCGGAAACGCCACCGAAACGCTCACGCAGCGGCTCGAGGACACCTATTCGAATCTCTCGGAGATTTTCACCTCCAACACCGGCAAGCTCACCGGCCAGCTGGAGCAGACCTCCGGGCAGCTTTCGAAGCTGTTCTCCGCCAACGCCAAGATGATGGCCGATCAGATCGACAAGACCGCCGCGGAAATGACCGGCGGTTTCGCGGACACCGCGTTGCGCGTCACCACCCAGGTAAGCGACGTGCACCAGCGCATGGCGCAGCGGCTGCAGCTGGCCTCCGACCAGGTGACGTCTCAGCTCGACAGCGCCGGCACCTCGATGCTGGCGCGCATCAGCCAGACGGCGGAAGATCTGAGCCGCCGCTTCGACGCCTCCACGTCTATGCTCGACCGCGTGACAACCGATCTCTCGGGCAAGCTTGACGGCACCGGCGAACGCTTCGCAACGGTGATCGATCAGGCGTCCACCGCGATACTGAACGATCTCGGCAAGGCCGCCGAAGCCTTCAGCGGCGGCCTGAATGAAACCACCACGCAGATCACCCGCCTGATGCAGCAGGACTCGAACCAGCTGTCGAACCGTATTGAACTCGCCAGCCGGGAGCTCGAGCAGGTGGCGGTCAACACCGCTACCAGGCTTGACGACGCCAACCGCAAATTCGCGAAGCACATGGAGACGGTCAACGCGTTCCTCACGGAGCAACTCGCGGCGGCCGCCAGCGTCATGGACGAGCGCCTCGGGCTCGTTTCGAAGGACCTGGTGAACCGGATCGAGACCACCAGCCTCCGCATGGCCGAGCGCCTTGAGGACACGACCTTCTCGATGGAACGCGCGGTTGAAAAGGTGGACGGAGACATGGAACGCCTGCTCGCCGGGCGGCGGCAGGCGGTGGAAGCCCTTCTCACCGAAGCCAGCCGGCAATCCGGCGAAATCGGCGCGGTGATCAGCAGTTACATGAGCGCGATCGAAAACTCGCTTGCCGAATCGGAGCAGAGAGCCCGCGAGATCGGCCGGATCATCGCCGAGCAATCGGGCATCGCCGCCCGCAACCTCGAAACAGAAATCGAGCGGCTGGAAGCGGCCTCCTCGGGCCAGATCGACCAGGCCGCGCGCATGCTGCGCGACCAGCATGAGCGCGCCATGGCGGCAATGAACGAAATGCTGTCGGCAACCGCCACGGACTTCCAGCAGACGGCGCATGACATGCGGTTGACCGCCCAGCAGGTGGTGAAGGACATCGACGCGGCGCGCGGCCAGCTCATGCGTTCGCTCACCGATTTGCCGGAAGAGACCCGTACCAACGCCGATGCCATGCGCCGCGTGGTGGCTGACCAGATCAGTGCGCTGAGCGCGCTCGCCGAGGTCGTGAAGCGGCAGGCGGGCACGCTGGACATCAGCGGTCCGGGCCTGTCGATCAACCGCAACCGGCGGGACACGCCGCCGCGGGGCTAGGCCATCCAGGGGTCGGCATGCGGCGCCTGTCGATAGCCGAGGAACGCTGGCCGGTGGCCGGCAGCTTCACCATCGCGCGCGGCAGCAAGAGCGAGGCGCATGTCGTGAGGGTCACCATCACGGATGGCGCGCATCAGGGCCATGGCGAATGCGTGCCCTACCCGCGCTATGGCGAGAGCGTGCCGCAGGTGATTGCGGCGCTTGAGGGCGCGCGGGTGGCTGTCGAGGCGGGCCTCGCGCGCGAGGAGATCGCTTCCGCCGTTGCGCCGCATGCCGCCCGCAACGCGCTCGACTGCGCCCTGTGGGACCTTGCGGCGAAACAGGCCGGAACAGCGGTCTGGCAGCTCGCGGAGCTGCCCCGGCCGGTTCCCGCCGTCACCGCCTACACGCTGAGCCTCAATACGCCCGCCGCCATGGGCGAGGCAGCGGCAAAGGCCGCGCACCGGCCGCTGCTCAAGCTGAAGCTGGGGCGCGCGGGCGATGAGGAGCGGCTCGCCCAGGTGCGGCGCAACGCGCCCACGAGCCGTCTGATCGTCGATGCCAATGAAGGCTGGCGGCCGGACAATCTCGAAGCCATGCTCGCAGCCTGTGCCGCCGTGGGCGTGGAACTGGTTGAACAGCCGCTTCCGGCGGATGACGATGAGGCGCTGCGCGGCGCCTTGCGGCCGGTTCCGGTCTGCGCCGATGAATCCGCCCATGGCCTCGATACGCTTGATGCGCTGGCCGGGAAATATGACGCCATCAACATCAAGCTCGACAAGACGGGCGGCCTGACGCCCGCCATCGCCCTGGCGCGGGCAGCGCGGCAACGCCAGCTCAAGGTCATGATCGGCTGCATGCTGGCCACCTCGCTCGCCATGGCGCCCGCCATGCTGCTCGCCCCGCTGGCTGATGTCATCGACCTCGACGGCCCGCTCTTGCTCGCCAGCGATCGCACGCCGCCGATCCGCTATGATGGCAGCCTCATGTATCCGCCGCCGCCGGCGCTCTGGGGCTGATCCGCCACAGCACCACTGCCAGCGCCGAGGCAAGCGCGGCACCCGCCGCCATCACGAACCACGCCGCTCCGCCGAGATGCACATAGAGCGGTCCTGATATCCACATGGCGCCGGAGAGCAGCACCCCGCCGGACAGCACGGAGTAAAGCCCCTGCACGGTGTTGCGGATGTGGCCCGGCACCCGCTCGCGGATGAAATGCATGGTGCCGAGATGCGTGAGGCCGAAGGATGCCGCATGCAGGGTCTGGATCAGGAACAGCGCCGCAAGCGGCGGCGCCAGGCCGGTGGCTGTCCAGCGCAGCGCCGCCAGCGCCGTGCCCAGCATGATCAGGCGCACCGACCCCAAGGCCCGGTAGAAGCGGTTTGAAAAGGCGAACATCAGAACCTCTGCGAGGACGCTCGCCGCCCACAGCAGTCCGATCACGGACTTCGAATAGCCAAGATCCACGAAATAGAGAGACCCGACGGCATAGAGAAAACCATGGCTTGCCTGGCCGAGCCCGGCGGCCAGCAGGAAGACCACGACGCTGACGCTGCCAACCGTGGCCATCACGGCCGCCACATGCACGGGCTGGGCGGGTGCCGCTGGCAGCGCCTCGTCGCGCGGCAGCAGCAGGGTTGCCAGCGCGCCCATGCCCTGGGCGGCGGCAACCAGCAGGATCACGAAGCTCACCGGGATGAGTTCGAGCAGCAGGCCCGCTCCAAGGCTTCCAGCCAGAAAGCTGAGCGAGGCCCACAGCCTGATACGGCCATAATCGATGCCGTAATGGGCGCTGCCCTCGATGGCCAGCACCTCGGACAGCGGCACCAGCGGCGCCATCAGCGCGGCGGCCAGCATGCCGCAGATCAGGATCGGCCAGAACCCGGTCATCGCCGCCATCAGCAGGTAGCAGAGCGTCGATCCGAAGGCGCAGAAGACGATCACCGTCCGCCGCCGCCTGGTAAGATCGGCGACGAAGGTGCCGGCCGGGATGCCGATGATGCGTATCGCCATCATCAGCCCCACCACCAGCGTTACTTGCGTGTCGGGAAGGCCGCGGTCCTTAAGCCACAGCGGCAGGAACGGCAGCAGGATGCCGCTGCCGAGGAACAGCACGGCATTGAACAGCGACAGCCTGAAGGTGAAGTGACGCGATGGCATGACCCGGCCCGGCCCCATCTAAACCAATCATTCACTTCTCGCCACGATGATAAGAGCGGAGCCGCCCCGCGCCTGGCGCGGGGCCGTTGCACGGATGGTGTGTGGAGCGTTGGCGTATGGCGACGAGCGGATTATCGCGGAATTCCCGGCATGCTGCGGCCGGGCTTGAGCCAGAGGACTTCGAGGCGATCGAACAGGCGGTGCTGGAAACCGCCCGTGGCCGCTGGTTTCTCGATCAATATGCCAGCCGGCTCAGGGCTCGCGAAACCGCCGGACTATTGGCCGGCATCCAGCGCCTCGAGGCCGCCCTGGCGGCCAACCACGATGCGCTGATGGAACGGCTTGCAGGGGCGCTTGCCGCCGCGCCCGGGACAGAGGATGAAGAGCCATTTTTCGGCGGCAACGTCGCTCAGATGCTGCCCCGGCACATGTCATATTTCCGGGACGACGAAGCGCTGTTCGAACCGCCGCCGCGGGCCGGCGTGAGCCGTCTTGCCGATATCGCGCAGGAGATGGAAGCGGAGCGCGAGGCGGCGCGCAAGAGCCGCATCGTGATCATCCGCCACAAGCCCGGCGAGCGGCTGGACGTGCCGTTGGCCGGGGACCTGGCCGAAGCCTCGTGAAACTCAGATAGCTGACGTGAGGATGCGGGTGTAGAGTTCCGCATCACAATTGCCGCCCGAGGCGATCACCCCGACCGCCCTGCCCCTCACCGCGATCTTGCCCGACAGCACCGCGGCCAGCGCCACGGCGCCGCCCGGCTCCAGCACCAGCTTAAGGTTCTCGAAGGCAAAGCGCACCGCAGCCGCGGCCTCGGCATCGCTCACCACCAGACCGGGACCCAGCAGGCGGCGGTTGATGGCAAAGGTCATCTCGCCGGGCGAGGGCGAGAGCAGCGCATCGCAGATCGAGCCCGTCGGGCTGGGGTTGCGCGTGATGCTGCCGGCGGCGAGCGAACGGGCATAATCGTCAAAACCTTCGGGCTCCACCGTATGCACCACCGTGCCCGGCGATCGCTCCGCCATGGCCAGCGCGATACCGGCGGTAAGCCCGCCGCCCGAGCAGCAGACGAGCACATCATCAAGCCTGACGCCCATTGCTGCCGCCTGGTCCGCCAGTTCAAGGCCCGCGGTTCCCTGTCCGGCGATGATGTCCGGGTGCTCGAAGGGCGGCACCAGCACGGCGCCGCGCGCCCGCATATGATGCGCGGCGATCTCCTCCCGCGACTGGGTGGCGCGGTCATAGGTGACGATCTCGGCGCCCAGCGCCCTGGTGTTGTCCTGCTTGATGCGGGGCGTGTCGGCGGGCATCACGATCAGCGCCCTGAGGCCCTTGAGCTGCGCCGCCGCCGCGACTCCCTGGGCATGGTTGCCGGAAGAATAGGCCACGACGCCCCCCGGCGTGGCGGCGGGGTCAAGCTGCGAGATCAGGTTCCAGGCGCCACGAAACTTGAAGGAGCCGGTGCGCTGCAGGCATTCCGCCTTGACCAGCACCCGGCCGCCGGCAAGCGCGTTGAGCCTGGGCGACTCGATCACCGGCGTCCTGACGGCAAAGCCATCGAGCCGCGCCGCCGCGCTGACGATATCCGTGAATGCCGGCTGCATCGATCCTCCGTTGCGGCTTTGCAGCATAGCCGAGCCCGGCCGGGTTTTGCTACACTCGATCCCGGAAAATCAGGAACCGCATATGACCCGCGATCCCCGCTACGACATTCTGTTCGAGCCCGTCCGCATCGGCCCGCTGGTGGCGCGCAACCGTTTCTACCAGGTGCCGCATTGCAACGGCATGGGCTATCGCGATGCCTCGGCGCTGGCCGCCATGCGCGGCATGAAGGCGGAAGGCGGCTGGGCGGTGGTGTGCACCGAGATGGTGGAGATCCACCACACGGCGGATGTGGCGCCCTATGTTGAACTCCGCCTGTGGAGCGACCAGGACATTCCCATGCTGGCCCGCATCGCCGGCAGCATTCACGCGCATGGCGGGCTCGCGGGCATCGAACTCTGCCACTCCGGCTACACCGCCAACAATCTGTGGACCCGCGAGGTGCCGATCGCCGCGAGCCCCATGCCCACCGCAAGCTACTTCAACGATCCGGTGCAGGCGCGCGGCATGGACAAGGAGGACATCCGCAACCTGCGCCGCGCCCACCGCAAGGCGGCGCTGCGGGCGCGGGAGGCGGGCTTCGACCTGATCTATGTCTATGCCGGGCACGGGCTTGGCATTTTTCAGCATTTCCTGTCGCGGGCCACCAATTTCCGCACCGATGAATATGGCGGCTCGCTCGCCAACCGGGCGCGGCTGCTGCGCGAGGTGATCGAGGACACCAAGGACGCCGTGGGCGGCAGTTGCGCGGTGCCGGTGCGCATCGCCATGCATGAGTTCCAGGGTGCGGCCGGGCTCGAACCGGCGGAAGTCGAGGACGCCATCGCCATGATGGCCGAGCTGCCTGACCTGTGGGACCTGTCGCTTTCCGACTGGTCAAAGGATTCGCAGACCTCACGGTTTGCCGAGGAAGGCTTCCAGGAACCCCATATCAGGGGCGTCAAGAAGCTCACCTCGAAGCCGGTGGTGGGCGTGGGCCGCTATACGTCACCTGACACCATGGTGCGGGTCATTCGCCAGGGCATCATGGACATGATCGGCGCCGCGCGGCCATCGATCGCCGATCCCTTCCTGCCGCGCAAGATCGAGGAAGGCCGCCTTGACGACATCCGCGAATGCATCGGCTGCAATGTCTGCGTCACCCATGACTACACCATGACGCCGCTCCGCTGCACCCAGAACCCGGCCATGGGCGAGGAATGGCGGCGCGGCTGGCACCCGGAAACCATCCGCCCGCGCGAGGCTGACGGGCATGTGCTGATCATCGGCGCCGGGCCGGCGGGCCTGGAAGCGGGCCGTGCGCTCGGCCAGCGCGGCTACCGCGTGACCATCGCCGACAAGGCCTCCGAACCCGGCGGCCGCGTCAGCCGCGAAAGCCGCCTGCCCGGCCTTTCCGCCTGGGCGCGGGTGCGTGACTGGCGGCTGCTGCAACTGCGCAAGCTGCCCAATGTCTCGCTCTATCTCGAAAGCGACATGAGCGCCGAAACAGCCGTCGAAACCGGCGCAGACCACATTCTGGTGACCACCGGGGCCACCTGGCTGCGTCAACTGACAGGACGCTATTTCACGGCGCCCATTGCGTTCGCCGCGGCCTGCGACGTGCTGACGCCGGACGATCTGATGGCCGGAAAACGGCCCGGCGCGCGCGATGTCGTGCTGTTCGACGATGATCACTACTACATGGGCGGCGTGCTGGCCGAGCTCCTGGTGAAGGAGGACTACCAGGTAACGCTGGTCACCCCCGCCGCCGTCGCCTCCGCCTATACCAAGGCCTCGCTCGAGCAGAAGGCGATCCAGGCGCGCCTGCTGAAGCTGGGGGTGAAGATCATTGCCAACCAGGCCGTCGCCGGGCTCTTCCCGGACCATGTCACGCTCAGCTGTGTGTTCAGCGGCGCCGAAACGGCGCTCGCGGCCGGCGCCGCGGTGCTGGTTACAAGCCGCCAGCCCGACGACGGGCTGTGGCGGGCGCTGGTGCAGCAAGGTGTCGCAACCAGCCGCGCCGGCGACTGTTTCGGCCCAGGAACAATCGCCGCGGCCGTGCACGCAGGCAGGCGTTTTGCCGAGGAATTCGGCCTGCCGCCGCGCGACTTCCTGGAGCTTCCGTTCCGCCGCGAGGTTACGGCCTTAAGCTGACCCAGAAGCTGCCTCATTCCTGTCGCAGCCCGGCGTTAGACTTTACATAATTAAGGGATGGTTTACCAAGCCCGAGCAATGACAGCGCCTTCCAGGGGGATGACCGTGTTATCGCGCCGTGCCTTCAATCGCAGCCTTCTGGCCATGGCGAGCACCCTCGCTTTGGGATCCACCGCATTTGCCGAAGATGCGGTCATCACCGGCCCGCTGCCGGAGCAGGAGCGCGCTCCTGCCAAGCCACCGGCCGAAAAGGCAAACAGCAAGCTCGCCACCCAGACGGAAATCGTCGCCGGCCAAAACCAGGCGCCGATGCTGAGCGCGGGCTCGGTCGAGGCCATGATGGGCGCGATCGCCATGTATGAGGAGATCGTCTGGGGTGGCGGCTGGGAAGAGCTCGAGGAAGTAACACTCAAGAAAGGCTCGCACGGCGAGGCGGTGCTGGCGCTGCGCCAGCGCCTTATGAAGGAGAACTATCTGCCCTTCGATTCGTTGCAGGGCGAGAACGCCAGCCGCTATGACGATGAAATGGTCGAGGCGGTGAAGGCCTTCCAGGTCAATCACGGGGTGATTCCCTCCGGCATCGTGGCCGAGAAGACGCTGGCCCAGCTCAATGTGCCGGCCGACGTCCGGCTTGAAAGCCTGCGCGAGAACCTGCCGCGCGTGAAGTTCTATGCCGCCGGGCTCGGCGACCTGTCGATCCTCGTCAACATTCCCGCCGCCCAGCTCGAAACCGTCGAGTATGGCCGTGTCTATTCGCGCCACAACATTGTGGCTGGCAAGCTGGAAAGGCCCTCCCCGGCGCTGGCCAGCAAGGTGAGCGACATCAATTTCAATCCCTACTGGAAGATCCCGGCCTCGATCATCGCGCGCGATATCGTGCCGAAATACCTCGAGGACCCCAGCTATCTGAAGGTCAACCACATCCGTGTGTTCGACAGCGTCGACGGGCCGGAGATCGACCCAACCCTCATCGACTGGACGATAACCGATCCCGAGCGCTACTTCTTCCGCCAGGAGCCGGGGCCGCATAATTCGCTGGGTTCGGTGAAGATCAATTTCCCGAACGACTACATGGTGTTCATGCACGACACTCCGCACCGCGAACTGTTCGGCCGCAATGTGCGCTTCGAGAGTTCGGGCTGTGTGCGCATCGACGAGGTGCAGACCGTGGTGAGGTGGATCCTGGACCGCACGGCGGCACCGCTCGATCCGCTGAGCTATGAGCGGCTCATCACCTCGACGGATCAGTTCGACCAGGCGATCGAGAATGGCCCGGACGTGCGCTGGATGTATCTCACCGCCTGGTCCACCGAGGACGGACGGGTGAATTTCCGCCCCGACGTCTACAATCTCGATGGCACGGGCTTCATCATGGGCCAGCCGGAAACCAGCACGTTTTGAGCGCGCCCTTTGGGGGGCTCACCTTCCGAGGATCAGAACGGCCGCAATCGCCCACATCGTGAGGCCCACGAGGACTTCCAGCATGACCCACGCTCTGGCACTGGCGAAGACCGGAGCAAGCAGCCGCGCGCCGAAGCCAAGCGCGGAGAAGAACGCGAGGGACGCGATCGCGGCTCCGGTTCCGAAAACCAGGCTATGCGGCGCGTATTGCGCGGAGATCGATCCCAGGAGGATGACGGTATCGAGGTAGACATGGGGGTTGGCCCATGTGAGCAGAAGGCAGATCGCCGCCACACGCCAGGCCGAAACACTCGTCTGTCCCGCAGGCAACAGCCGTTCTCCGCCCTGCCAGGCCGCGTGAAAGCGGAGCGCGCCATAGACGATCAGGAACCCCGCTCCCACCCAGCGCATGGCAACCGCGAGCCATGGAACAAGCGGCAGCAAGGCGGCGAGAAAGACCACGCCGGCCATGATGAGAAAGGCGTCCGACAAGGCGCATATGGCAACGACCAACCCGACATGTTCACGGCGCAGCCCCTGTCTCAGCACGAAAGCATTCTGAGCGCCAATCGCGACGATGAGGCTAAGGCCGGTGAAAAACCCAAGGAAAAGCGCAGTCCACATTGCGGGAGTCAAACTCACGCATCTTGCGGCATCCGGTCAAGGGTTCTAAGCCTTCCCGCCTGGGAAGGACGAGACGATGACCCGCAGCTACCACGCCCCCGCAGGCGGCCACCCGCCACAGACCGATCTCCTCACCGGCCGCGCCGTGTTCACCGAGGCCTATGCGGTGATCCCGAGGGGGGTGATGCGCGACATCGTGACGAGCCTCCTGCCGTTCTGGGACAATACGCGCGCCTGGGTGATCGCAAGGCCGCTTTCAGGCTTCGCCGAAACCTTCTCGCAATACATTATGGAAGTGGCGCCCGGCGGCGGCAGCGACAAGCCGGAGCCGGAGCCCGATGCCGAGGGCGTCCTGTTCGTGGTTGCCGGAGAAATGACTCTCACGCTCGATGGTGTGCGCCATGCCATGAAGGCCGGCGGCTACGCCTATCTGCCGCCCGGCGCGCGCTGGACGCTCCAGAACGAAAGCGCGGCGCCGGTCAGCTTCCACTGGGTGCGCAAGGCCTATGAGCGCGTGGACGGGATCGGCCTTCCCGATGGCTTCGTCACGTCGGATGCGGCGGTGAAGCCCGTTGCCATGCCGGGCACGGAGGGGAGATGGGCCACCACCCGCTTCGCGGACCCGAACGACATCCGCCATGACATGCATGTCAACATCGTCACCTTCGAGCCGGGCGCCGTCATTCCCTTCGCCGAGACTCATGTCATGGAGCACGGCCTCTATGTGCTCGAAGGAAAGGCTGTCTACCGCCTCAACAATGATTGGGTGGAGGTGGAAGCGGGCGATTTCATGTGGCTGCGCGCCTTCTGCCCGCAGGCCTGCTATGCCGGCGGGCCCGGGCGCTTCCGCTACCTGCTCTACAAGGACGTGAACCGCCACATGAAGCTGAAGAGCCCGTTCGCGCGCTGAGCCCGGCGCTCTCTGCTCTCCGCCATGGCAAGCAAACCCGCAAGCCCCTCCTTCGCCGGCCTCTTCACGCCGAAGCTCGTCACGGTGCTGCGCGAGGGCTACACGCTGCGCAACCTGCGGCAGGATGCGGTGGCGGGATTGACGGTCGCCATCGTCGCCCTGCCCCTGTCCATGGCGATTGCCATCGCATCGGGCGCCACGCCCGCCCAGGGGCTTTACACGGCCGCGGTTGGCGGCTTCATCGTGTCGATGCTCGGCGGCTCGCGCTTCCAGATCGGCGGGCCGGCCGGCGCCTTCATCGTGTTGGTCTCGGCGGCCGCCGCCCAGCACGGCATGGACGGTGTGATCCTTGCAACATTCCTCTCCGGCTTCATGCTGGCGGCAATCGGCTTTCTGCGGCTCGGCACCTTCATCAAGTTCATTCCGTTTCCGGTGACGGTAGGCTTCACCGCCGGCATAGCGGTCATCATCTTCGCCAGCCAGATCAAGGAACTGCTGGGCCTGAGCCTGCCAGGGCCCGAACCAGGAGCTCTGCTTGAAAAGATCCCCGTATTGTGGGCAGCACTGCCCAGCCTGACACCCGCTGCGGTCGCGCTCGCGCTCGGTACGGCGGGACTGATCGTGGCGCTCAGGCTGCTGCGCCCGCACTGGCCGGGCATGCTGATCGCCGTGGCGCTGGCTTCGCTGACCGCCGCGGCCCTGGGCCTGCCGGTCGCCACCATCGGGTCGCGCTTCGGCGGCATTCCCCACACGCTGCCGATGCCAGCCCTGCCCGCGCTGTCCTTCGCCAAGATCGTGGACGTCTTGCCCACCGCCTTTTCCTTCACCCTGCTCGGCGCCATCGAATCGCTGCTCTCCGCCGTGGTGGCCGATGGCATGACCGGCCGCCGCCACCGCTCCAACTGCGAGCTGGTGGCGCAGGGTGCGGCCAACATCGGCTCGGCGCTGTTCGGCGGCTTCTGCGTGACCGGCACCATCGCGCGCACCGCCACCAATGTGCGGGCCGGCGCGCACGGGCCGGTCTCCGGCATGCTGCATGCGGTGTTCATCCTGCTGTTCATGGCGGTGGCAGCACCGCTTGCGGCGTTCATTCCGCTTGCCGCGCTGGCGGGGGTTCTGGCCATCGTCGCCTGGAACATGGTGGAGAAACCGGCGGTCGCCGTGCTGCTGCGCTCGGGCTGGGGCGATGTCGCGGTGCTGGCCGTCACCTTCCTGTTGACCATCTTCCGCGATCTCACCGAGGCGATCATCGTCGGTTTCGCGCTGGGCTCGGTGTTGTTCATCTACCGCATGTCGAAGGCCACGGCGGTCGAGACCCATACGCCTTTTGTGGCCGAGGACATGCCGGACAGGGACCAGCCACGCGATTCCCATGACGAGGCGCTGGCCGCCAACCCGGAAGTCGTCGTCTACCGCATCACCGGCGCATTCTTTTTCGGCGCGGCGGCGTCCATCGGCTCGGTGCTGGACCGCATCCAGGACAGCCACAAGGCGCTGATCATCGATTTCTCAGCCGTGCCGTTCCTTGATTCGACGGGCGCGCATGTGATGGAGGGCCTGGCCCGCAAGGCCGAGCGCAGCGGTGTGAGGCTCTATGTGAGCGGGGCGAGCGCCGAGATTACGCGCGCGCTGGCCAAGCATGGGGTGAAGCCGCCGGGTGTCAGCTTCGCAGCGAGTCTCGAAGATGCGCTGAACTCCTGGCGTCCGGCAGCGCCCTGACCGCCGCCGGCTGCCTTGAAAGCCCATGCTCGGTCTTGTTCCAGTGAAACGGCTGCGTTGCGAATTGCCACAGGGCCAGCCACGCCGCGGCGCTCATCAGGCACCAGTAGAGCGGCACGGTGGCGACCGCAATCCACGAACAGCGAAGGCCATGGCTGCGCGCTCCCCGGCGCATCAACAGGATAGCGCTGGCGTGCCCGGCGATGAACGCCACCAGATTCACGCCGAGCAGACAGTTCAACGCCACGCTGGCGTTCTGCCGCAGCATGCCCCCTGACCCGTAAAAGGCCAGGACAAGCACCAAGCCCGACGGATAAAGCAATGCCGAGACAAAGACGCCCAGGGTGAGCGCCTGCATAATCCAGAAGCCGCGCAGCCCCAGCTGCCGCCGAAGCTTGACCGGGGCGCGCATGTGAACGAGCCAGGTCAGCAGAAACCCTTTCAGCCAGCGTGACCGTTGCGCCAGCCAGTTGCCGGGGCGGGTGTTGGCCTCCTCGTGGGTGAAGCTGTCCAGTATCGCCGCCTTATAGCCAAGGCGCGCCAGCCTCAGGCCCAGATCGGCGTCTTCAGTCACGTTGAACGGGTCCCAACCGCCAATGGCGCGCAGAACCTCAATACGGAAATGATTTGACGTGCCGCCAAGCGGCAGCGGCAGATGGTGGCTGTCCAGCGCCGGCAGAAGCAGGCCGAACAGCACCGCATATTCGGCCGCGAACTGCCGGGCCAGCCAGTTTTCGTCCGGATTGTAAAACGTGAGCTGGGCTTGCAGGCAGGCGACTTCGGGCGGCAGGCGCGCGAAGCTGCGGGCCGCTTTCAGCAGCTGGTCCGGATCAGGAATATCTTCCGCATCGTAAACGGTGAGCAGGGCGCCGCGGCAGAACGGCAAGGCGTAGTTGAGGGCGCGCGGCTTGGTCCGCGGCTTGCCGGCCGGAACCACGATCACCTCAAAACGGCTGTCCAGCTTCAAAGCCGCCACCGCACGCCGCATCGGCAGATCATTGTCCTCGATGATCAGCTTGATATCGAGCCGTTCGGCCGGATAGCGGAGCGAAGCCAGCGCGCCGGTCAGCTGCGGCAGAACCCTGGTCTCGCGGAACAGCGGCACCAGCACCGAATAGGCGGGCAGAACAGGCTCCGCGGCGGCGGCTGCTGCTGCTCCGGGCCAGGTTTCGCGCGGAGCAGCCGGCAAGAAGCACATCATGCGCAGCACCACGACCGAAAGGAAGAACAGGCCTCCTACGGCGGCAAACCCCGCTACCGCGAATTGCGGCGGAAGCTGAAACGCGAGATACCAGGCGAACCCGCCCAGCGCGGCGATGACCGCCGCTTGCGCCGCGGTCAATGGGCGGCTGGCGGAATAGGCCGGCCAATGGCGCATCAGCCCCAGGGCGGCGCGGTCAATCAGGAATTGGCCATGGGCGCTTCTGACGGCCGCCAGAAAGTCCGGCGCTTCGGCATAAGCGATGATGCGCAGGCCCCGCGCCCGGGCATGGCTCAAGGCCAGCGTGCCGCATGCCACATGGAATTCGGCGCCAGGCAGTTTCACGGCACAGAGGATCCTGTGGCGCAGGACCTCGTCCAGCTCATTGTGCGGCAAACGGCGGAGCAGGCCGCATAGCGCGGTCTGGTCGACTCTCGGCAAGACTTCCGACTCCGCGCCGTCTATGCTGAGCGGCATCGTGGCCGCTTCGCCAAAGCCGTGGTCATGATGACGCGACAAAATGGGTACCTGTCCTCCGCTGCAGAATAAGAATGCGACGTAACGTAAAGATTTCCACTATGCTTGGGGTGTTGCTGGCCGCCCTATGCATATCTCAAGTTGCATGGCCGGATCAGACAAGCGTTGCCGGGCCGGAACCACCCCTGTTCCGCCCGGTGCCGGCACCGGAGAAACCCGAGATACCGGAGAAGCTGAAGGTCAGGCTCATCGCTGATGACGGCTTTCCACCCTTCAGCTTCGTCTCCCGCACGGGCGCGCCGACCGGACTGTCCGTCGAGCTGGCGATTGCCGCCTGCGAGCGCGCCGCGCTCGATTGCACGGTCGAGGCGCGGCCGTTCAGCGACATCATTCCCGCCCTGCTGAAGGGAGAGGCGGACGTGGCGATCACCGGCCCGCAGCCTGATGCCACCGCTTTGCAGCAGCTTGCCGTGACGCGGTCCTATTTCAGGATCATGGGCCGGTTCGCGGTGGCAAGCGGCAGCAAACGCAAGGGCGCCACGCCATCATCACTGTCGGGCGCGCGCATCGGCGTGGCCAGGGACACGCTCCATGCCCGCTGGCTGGAGGCCTATTACGGCGCGGCCGACATCATCGCCTTCGACGGCCTGGCGGCGGCGGGCGAAGCGCTGAAAAACGGCGCGGTCGATGCCCTGTTCGGAGATAACCTGCAAGTGATCTACTGGCTCTCCGGCGAGGCGGCGGCCGGCTGTTGCCGCCTTCTCGATGGCGCCTTTTCAGATTTCGACTATTTCAGCCGCGATCTCGTGTTTCTTGTCCGGCGTGACCGGCCTGGACTGCGCGAAGCCCTGGACTATGGCCTCGACCAGGCGCAGGCCTCAGGGGCCACCAGCCGCATCATTCGCGCCTATCTGCCGCTGCCACTGTGGTGAGCGAGTGCCGCCGCATCACGGCCGCGGATGGCGTCCAGCGTGCCGCGAGAGCGGTCAAGCTCTTCCGCCATGCCGTGAAGAATCTCGGTCACCAGGCCGGGTCCCCTATAGACCAGCGCTGAATAGAGTTGCACGAGGCAGGCCCCGGCCCGCAGTTTCAGCAGCGCCGACGCGGCATCATGCACGCCACCGGCGCCAACCAGCGGAATGCGGCCACCGGTCAACAGAAACAGCCGCGCCAGCTGGCGAGTCGAGAGTTCGAGCAGCGGCGCGCCGGAAAGCCCGCCCTGCTCCGTCGCCAGCGGTGCGCGAAGGCCCGGCCGCGACAGCGTGGTGTTGGAAACAATGATGCCGTCCACGGCACCTTCCGCGCAACACGCGGCAATGTCCTCGAGTTCCTCGCCGGAGAGATCAGGCGCGATCTTGAGCAGCATCGGCGGTTTCATCGCCGCCGCCTGCCGTGCGGCGTTAAGCCGGGCCAGCAACTGCGCCAGCTCGGCGCGCGATTGCAGCGCCCGGAGGCCCGGCGTGTTGGGCGACGAGATGTTGACCGTGAAATAGGATGCGATACGCGCAAAGGCCTCGATGCCCGCCACATAGTCGCCGATCCGGTCAGCCGAATCCTTGTTGGCGCCGATGTTCACGCCGACGATGCCGCCGCGCTGCACCCTCGCCTGCAAACGTTTCAGCGCCGCCGCATGGCCGTCATTGTTAAAGCCCATGCGGTTGATGACCGCCTGGTCTTCCGGGAGGCGGAAAAGCCGCGGGCGGGCGTTCCCTGCCTGTGGCCGCGGCGTCACCGTGCCGATCTCGGTGAAGCCGAAGCCGAGGCCCAGCATGGCATCCGGAACCTCGGCGTTCTTGTCAAAGCCCGCCGCCAGCCCGAGCGGGTTGGGAAAGCGGAGCCCGAAAGCGGTGACCGCCAGCCGCGGATCGGAGTGCGGAACCGAAGAAGCCGGAAGCAGCGCCAGCCCCCCGATGGTCAGCCGGTGCGCCGTCTCGGCATCGAGCGCGTGCAGCATCGGCCGCAGCGCCGGAAAGGCGGCAGCCGCCAATCTCATGACAGGCCTTCGGGAAAACGATGCGCGCCGTTCGCGAAGGGTAGCTGTTGAACGCTGACGGCGAGTTGCGGGCGGATTTCGCCATAGACGTGTGGAAACAAATCGCCGCCGCGCGAAGGCTCCCAGCGCAGCCCGGCGAGATCGCCTTCCCTGAAGGCGATCAGCAACAGGTCCGTCTGGCCGGCGAAGTGTTTGGCCGCCGTGCCGGGCAGCTGCCGGGCGGTCGACAGGTGAATGAACCCATCCCGCAGGTCGGCGGCGGAGCCGGCGAACACCCCCGCCGCCACAGCCATCCGCCATTCCGGCTCGGAGAGAATCTTGTAGACAATCTGCATGGGACCGGACCATAGGCCGCCCGGAACATCTGGACAATCCGCCCGGATCAAGGTAAAGGTTCCTAGGAATAAGAACTTTTCCGGCGAGATGGAGATTCGGCGCATGCTCACCCACAAGCAGGTCTGGAACGCGATCGACACGATCGCCGAGCGTTATGGCTATTCGGCCTCGGGGCTCGCCAAGAAATCCGGGCTCGACCCGACCTCCTTCAACCCGTCCAAGCGCAATGGCCCGGACGGCCGCCCGCGCTGGCCGACCATGGAGTCGATCTCGCGGCTGTTGCAGGCGTCGGGCGCCTCCATGGAGGAATTCTCCGACCTGCTGATCGGCCGCCGTGGCCAGCCGCCGAAGCTGCGCCAGATCCCGCTGCTGGGCTTCGCCAAGGCCGGCAAGGGCGGCTTCTTCGACGATTCGGGCTTCCCCGCCGGAAATGGCTGGGACGAGATCGACGTGCCAGGCGTCACTGACCCCAATGCCTATGCGCTGGAAATCACCGGCGACTCAATGATGCCCATCTACCGCGAGGGCGACATCATCATCGTCTCTCCGGCCGCCACGCTGCGCAAAGGAGACCGCGTGGTGGTGCGGCTCAACGACGGCCAGGTGATGGCCAAGATCATGCAGCGCCAGAGCGCCCGCGCGCTCGAACTCGCATCCTTCAACCCCAACCACGCCACCAAGGTGCTGGACATGAAGGACGTGGACTGGATCGCCCGCATCATGTGGGCCAGCCAGTAACGCTGGCTCCGCATGCGCCCGGCGCGATGAGCCTGCCGCCGGATTTCATCGCGTGGTTTTCCTCCCGCGGCTGGGCGCCCCGCGCCCACCAGCTGGCGGTGCTCGAGCACGCCGCGGCGCGTGAAAGCGTACTCCTCATTTCACCCACCGGCGGCGGCAAGACGCTGGCCGGCTTCCTGCCGAGCCTCGTTGAAATCGCCGCGCGGGGAACTGGCCAGGGCATTCACACGCTTTACATTTCGCCGCTCAAGGCGCTCGCCGTCGACATCGCCCGCAATCTCGAAGCCCCGGTGGCCGAGATGGGGCTGGCTGTCAGCATCGAAACCCGCACGGGCGACACGCCGCATACAAACCGCCAGCGCCCGCGGCGCAAGCCGCCGGACATTCTGATCACCACGCCGGAGCAGGTATCGCTGCTCGCCGCCGACCCGCATGCCGGCCAGCTGCTCATAGGTTTGCGCACGGTGATCCTCGATGAACTGCATTCGCTGGCCACCTCGAAACGCGGCGTGCTGCTGTCGCTGGCGCTGACCCGGGTCCGGGCGCTGGCGCCAGAGTCAATCCGCATCGGCCTGTCGGCTACGGTGGCGGACCCCGACGCGCTGCGCGCCTGGCTGGTTCCTGCCGGCCACACCCCTGCCCCCGTGGTATTTGGCGCAGCCGGCGCCAAGCCCAACATCCGCATCCTCGCCTCCGCCGAGCGCGTGCCGTGGTCCGGCCATTCGGCGCTCTATGCCATTCCGGAGATCTATGGCGAGATCCGCAAGGCGAGGATGCGGATGTTGGGCTTGGCGCCGGCTGCGCCAAATACCACGGGGGCAGGGGTGTGGCCGGCAGGAACCAGCCAGGCGCGCAGCGCGTCGGGG
>NZ_JBJTER010000143.1:0-3527 GCF_046093005.1 Aestuariivirga sp. | reverse complement strand
TAGCCGGCGATCCGGATGATCTCCATGCGGTCAAGCAGGGCCGGCGGAATGTTGAGCGTGTTCGACGTGGTCACGAACATCACGTTCGAGAGATCATATTCGACCTCCAGATAGTGGTCCATGAACGTCGCGTTCTGCTCGACGAGATCGACAAGATGGGCATGGATTTCCGCGGCGATCCGTCGGCGGCGCTGCTCGAGGTCCTGGATCCCGAACAGAACTCGACATTCATGGACCACTATCTGGAGGTCGAATACGACCTCTCGAATGTGATGTTCGTGACCACGTCCAACACGCTCAACATTCCGCCGGCGCTGCTCGACCGCATGGAGATCATCCGGATCGCGGGCTACACGGAGGAAGAGAAGCTCGAGATCGCCAAGCGCCACCTGCTGCCCAAGGCGGCCGAACACCACGGGCTTCAGCCCAAGGAGTTCGAGGTGACGGAGGAGGCCCTCTACGAGGTGATCCGCCGCTACACCCGCGAGGCGGGCGTGCGCAACCTGGAGCGTGAGGTGAATTCGCTCGCCCGCAAGGCGGTGAAGGAGATCATCACCTCCAAGAAGAAGAAGATCCAGGTGACGCCCGAAGTGGTGCACCAGTATCTCGGCGTGCCGAAGTTCCGCTACGGCGAAGCCGAGCGCGAGGACCAGGTGGGCGTGGTGACCGGCCTTGCCTGGACCGAAGTCGGCGGCGAGATCCTGACGATCGAAGCCCTGATGATGCCCGGAAAAGGCAAGATGACGGTGACCGGCAATCTGCGCGACGTGATGAAGGAGTCGATCTCGGCCGCCTCGTCCTATGTGCGCTCGCGCGCCGCGACCATCGGCGTCAAGCCGCCGGTGTTCGACAAGCGCGACATCCACGTGCATGTGCCGGAAGGGGCGACACCCAAGGACGGCCCGTCGGCGGGCATCGCCATGGTGACCGCCATCGTCTCGGTGATGACCGGCATTCCGGTCCGGAAGGACGTGGCGATGACCGGCGAGATCACGCTGCGCGGCCGCGTGCTGCCGATCGGCGGCCTCAAGGAGAAGCTGCTCGCGGCGCTGCGCGCCGGGATCAAGAAGGTGATGATCCCCGAGGAGAACGTGAAGGATCTGGCGGAGATTCCCGAAAACGTGAAGAAGGGTCTCGAGATCATCCCGGTCTCGCGCATGGACGAGGTGCTGCAGCATGCGCTGGTGCGCATGCCGGAGCCCATCACCTGGGACGAGGAGGCGGAAGAAGCGGCAGCCGCCGCCCGTGCCGCCGCCGAGAAGGCGGGGGAGGGCGCGGCCCGCGCCCACTGAAGCTTGCGCTTTCCACCGAATCACCGCCTCATGGCGGCGGTCAACGGAACGGGGGAGATTGCGGCAGCAGAGATCTGACCTTCGAACGGCTCAAATCACATCGGCCCCGTGCGCCCTCAGAAAACGCACGGGGCATTTATTTTGGGCGGTTCTTGCGCCTGCTTTGGCATCTCAACGGCGTGTCCCGCCTCTTCTGTGGAGCCATATCCTTTGTGCTCTGTCTCAGTTGACCCCACTGCCGGGCCAGGCCTATTTGCGGCGGCTGACGATAAAGCGCGCGGCCTCCGTCAGTGTCGCGGCCAGATCGCCGTAGGGCGCGAGGCTGGCGATCGCCTCGTCCACCAGCGCATGGGCCCGCGCTTTGGCGCCGTCGAGGCCCAGGAGATCGACGAAGGTGGCCTTGCCCATGACCTTGTCCTTCTGGGTGGCCTTGCCGAGGGCTTCGGGCGTGGATTCAACATCGAGAATGTCATCGGCGATCTGGAAGGCGAGGCCGATCTTCGCGGCATAGCGGGTCAGCGGTGCCGGATCCGCCCCGCCCAGTATGGCGCCCGCCTCGCAGGCGAAGCGAAACAGCGCGCCGGTCTTGAGCGACTGGATTTCGGTGATGGCTGAAAGCTCCTGCGCCCCGCCGGTTTCGGCCGCGATGTCCAGCATCTGGCCGCCCACCATGCCCGCCACGCCCGCCGCTTTCGCGAGGCCCGAAACCAGCGCGATCCTCATCCCCGGGTCAGGGTGGGTTTCGGGATCGCTAAGGATTTCGAAGGCATAGGTCAGCAGCGCGTCACCCGCCAGAATGGCGGTGGCCTCGTCGAAGGCCTTGTGGGCGGTGGGCTTGCCGCGCCGCAGATCGTCATCGTCCATGGCGGGCAGATCGTCATGCACCAGCGAATAGCAATGCACGCATTCGAGCGCCGCCCCGGCCCTGAGCGCCCGGGACCGCGGCACGTCAAACAGGCTTGCGGACTCGACCAGCAGGAAGGGCCGGAGCCGCTTGCCCTGGCCCAGCGCGGCATAGCGCATGGCTTCCGTCACCCGCGGCGCCGGAAAGGCCCCAGGCGGCAGCAGCCGGTCGAGCAGGGCATCGGTATCGGCGGCCGTGCGGGCGAGGGCATCCTGAAAGGACACGGGGCAAATCCTGTGCTAAGGCCGCTCCTCATTAGGATCATGAGCGAGGAAACTCAACCAGCCGCCGCCGCCCTTGCCGCGGAAAGCGAGGGCGTGGCCGCCCCCCGGCGGGGCTGGCCGCGCGCCTTGCGCTGGGCGCTCTATGGGCTCGGATTTCTCGTCGCCTGGCCGATCGTCATGACGCTGGTCTATGCGGTGGCGCCGCCGCCCTTCAGCAATGTCATGCTGCTCCGGGCGCTGGGCGGCGCCGGAATCGACAAGCAATGGGTGAGCCTCGATGAGATGTCGCCCTGGCTGCCGCGCGCCGTGATCGCCTCCGAGGACGCCCGCTTCTGCCAGCACCGCGGGGTGGACTGGATCGAGTTCCAGAGCGTCATCGACGATGCGCTGGAAAGGGACGAGGCCCCGGTGCGCGGCGCCTCGACCATCCCCATGCAGACCGCCAAGAACCTGTTCCTGTGGGACGGCCGCTTCGCCATCCGCAAGGTGCTGGAGCTGCCGCTGGCCATGTGGATGGACCTGATATGGTCCAAGCGCCGGATGATGGAAATCTATCTCAACATCGTGGAATGGGCGCCGGGCGTCTATGGGGCCGAGGCCGCCGCCTGGCATCATTTTGGCAAGCCCGCGAAAAAGCTCAATAAAACCGAAGCCGCCCGGCTGGCCGCGGTGCTGCCCAACCCGATCAGGCGAAATGCCGGCAAGCCCTCCAAGGGGGTGCGGGCCATCGCCAGCCGCATCCTGGTGCGCATGGCCGGGATTGGCCCCTATCTCACTTGCCTTGCGCCGCCGTCTCGGTTATGAGGTCGCCCATCCGCAAGGCGTGGGCAGTTCCCCCGCGCTTTTTTCTTATGGAGTTTCAACATGGCCGTTCCACGCAAGAAAATGTCCAAGAGCCGCATCGGCATGCGCCGGTCCGGCCATCAGCTGCCCACCGTCACCTGGGTGGAGGACAAGAAATCGGGCGAGCTCCGCCGCCCGCATCACATTGACCTGATGACCGGGCTCTACAAGTGCAGCCAGGTGCTGAAGCGGAAGGCCGAAGCCTGAGAGCAATTGCTTCATCGGTTTTGTGAATCCAGCCCGCGGGGTGGGGTTGTGTTGTTG
>NZ_JBJTER010000142.1:0-4626 GCF_046093005.1 Aestuariivirga sp. | reverse complement strand
TAGCCGGCGATCCGGATGATCTCCATGCGGTCAAGCAGGGCCGGCGGAATGTTGAGCGTGTTCGACGTGGTCACGAACATCACGTTCGAGAGATCATATTCGACCTCCAGATAGTGGTCCATGAACGTCGCGTTCTGCTCGGGGTCCAGGACCTCGAGAAGTGCCGCCGACGGGTCGCCGCGGAAATCCATGCCTATCTTGTCGATCTCGTCGAGCAGGAACAGCGGGTTCGACTTCTTGGCCTTTTTCATGGACTGGATGACCTTGCCGGGCATCGAGCCGATGTAGGTGCGGCGGTGGCCGCGGATTTCGGCCTCGTCGCGAACACCGCCCAGCGACATGCGGATGAACTCGCGGCCGGTCGCCTTGGCGATCGACTTGCCGAGCGAGGTCTTGCCCACACCGGGCGGGCCGACGAGGCACAGGATGGGCCCGCGCAGCTTATTTGTGCGGCTCTGCACCGCGAGATATTCGAGAATGCGCTCCTTCACCTTGTCGAGGCCGAAGTGATCGGCGTCGAGCACTTCCTCGGCGAACTTCAGGTCATGCTTGACCTTGCTCTTCTGGCCCCACGGGATTCCGAGCAGCCAGTCCAGGTAGTTGCGCACCACCGTGGCCTCGGCCGACATCGGGCTCATCTGGCGCAGCTTCTTCAGCTCCGCCTCGGCGCGCTCCTTGGCTTCCTTGGAGAGCTTGGTCTTCTTGATGCGCTGCTCGATCTCGTCGGCCTCGTTCTTCTCCTCGCCGTCGCCGAGCTCCTTCTGAATGGCCTTCATCTGCTCATTCAGGTAGTACTCGCGCTGGGTCTTCTCCATCTGGCGCTTGACGCGCGAGCGGATGCGCTTCTCGACCTGCAGCACCGAGATCTCGCCTTCCATCAGCGCATAGACCTTCTCAAGCCGCTGCTGCACCGAGGTCATCTCGAGCAGTTCCTGCTTCTCGGAAATCTTGATGGCGAGATGGGCGGCGATGGTGTCGGCCAGCTTCGAGGGATCGGTGATCTGCGAAACCGTGGCCAGCGCCTCCTGCGGCACCTTCTTGTTCAGCTTCACATAGCTGTCGAACTGCGACACCGCGGTGCGGGCCAGCGCCTCGGTTTCAGCCGGGGTTCCGGCATCCGAAGCGATCACCTCGACTTCGGCCTCGAAGAAATCGGTGCGCGCCGAAAAGCCGTGCACGCGGGCCCGGTCGGAGCCCTCGACCAGCACCTTCACGGTGCCGTCGGGCAGCTTCAGCAGCTGCAGCACCTGCGCCAGCGTGCCGACCTCATAGACGGCATCCGACGCCGGATCGTCATCGGCGGGGTTCTTCTGCGCCACGAGCAGGATGCGCTTGTCCTCGCGCATCACCTCTTCGAGCGCCTTGATGGACTTTTCGCGGCCCACGAACAGCGGCACGATCATGTGCGGAAACACGACGATGTCGCGAAGCGGCAGGACGGGGATGGTCTCGCGGCTGCCGGCGGATGCGGGGATATTGCTCATGCGATGGTACTTCCTTTCCTGGGCCGCCACGGCGCCCGGCGCATGACTGCCGCCGGACAAGGACGCCCTTATCACTCACATGCAAGGCCGCCTTCGTGAATCACGTGCATCATAGGCACAAAATCCGGCGGAGCGCAGCCTCGCGTCCAAATCTTATGTGGAGAGGCCGTTAACGAATTTCAATGTGCCGGGCCGCCACTGCCAGCAGCCCGGAAAACACCATGCACACAGAACCTTACGCGGAAACCGTGGCCTTGCCGCTCTGTTTGTCGGCATAGATCAGCAAGGGCTTGGCGGAGCCTTCCACCACGTCCTTGGAGATCACCACTTCCTCCACCCCGTTCATGGTGGGCAGGTCGAACATGGTCTCGAGCAGGATCGACTCCATGATCGAGCGGAGGCCGCGCGCGCCGGTCTTGCGCTCGATCGCCCGGCGGGCGATGGCGGACAGCGATTCCTCGGGAAAGGTAAGCTTCACGCCCTCCATCTCGAACAGCCGCTGATACTGCTTCACCAGCGCATTCTTGGGTTCGACCAGGATCTGCACCAGCGCCGCCTCGTCGAGGTCTTCGAGCGTCGCCACGACTGGCAGGCGGCCCACGAATTCCGGGATCAGGCCGAACTTCAGCAGGTCTTCCGGCTCCAGCTCGCGCAGTACAGCACCGGTGCGCCGGTCCTCCGCCGAGCGGACCTCGGCGCCGAAGCCGAGGCCGGAGCCCTTGGCCCGCTGGTTGATGATGCGCTCGAGGCCGGCAAAGGCGCCGCCGCAGATGAACAGGATGTTGGTGGTATCAACCTGCAGGAATTCCTGCTGCGGATGCTTGCGGCCGCCCTGCGGCGGAACCGAGGCGACCGTGCCTTCCATGATCTTGAGCAGCGCCTGCTGCACGCCCTCGCCGGACACGTCACGGGTGATCGAGGGGTTGTCGGACTTGCGGCTGATCTTGTCCACTTCGTCGATGTAGACGATGCCGCGCTGGGCGCGCTCGACATTGTAGTCGGCGGCCTGCAGCAGCTTCAGGATGATGTTCTCCACGTCCTCGCCCACATAGCCCGCTTCGGTGAGCGTGGTGGCGTCGGCCATGGTGAAGGGCACGTCGAGGATGCGGGCCAGCGTCTGGGCCAGCAGCGTCTTGCCGGAGCCCGTCGGGCCGACCAGCAGGATGTTGGACTTCGCCAGTTCCACGTCATTGTTCTTCTGGGCGTGGTTCAGCCGCTTGTAATGGTTGTGGACGGCCACCGAGAGCACCTTCTTGGCGTGCTCCTGGCCGATGACATAATCGTCCAGCACCTTGCGGATCTCGTGGGGCGTGGGCACGCCATCCTTGGACTTGGTCAGAGAGGTCTTGTTCTCCTCGCGGATGATGTCCATGCAGAGTTCGACGCATTCATCGCAGATGAACACGGTGGGGCCCGCGATCAGCTTGCGCACCTCATGCTGGCTCTTGCCGCAGAAGGAGCAGTACAAGGTGTTCTTGCTGTCGCTTCCCGTCGCCTTACTCATAAGCTCTCCTCAGACCTGTGCCGCAAGATACGCCTGCAGGCTTAACGACCGTTTTCAGCTGTCCACCGCGGCGCCCGCCCTCACAATTGAGCATGGGCTGGCCGGGTTAATCAACAATTGATTGCCCCCGCCCTGGCGCGGTGGAAAACCCATGGAATTACTTCGTTTCCGCCGGCGCCGCCCGCTTTTCGATGACTTTGTCGATCAGGCCGAAGGCCAGCGCCGCCTCGGCGGTAAAGAAATTGTCACGCTCGAGGGCGTCCTCGATGGTCTTGTAGTCGCGCCCGGTGTGGCTCACATAGATTTCGTTGAGCCGGCGCTTGAGGCTTTCCACCTCGCGGGCATGGATCAGGATGTCAGTGACCTGGCCCTGGTAGCCGCCCGACGGCTGGTGCACCATGATGCGGGAGTTCGGCAGCGCAAAGCGCATGCCCTTCTCGCCCGCCGTCAGCAGCAGCGACCCCATGGAGGCCGCCTGCCCCATCACCGTGGTGGACACCGGGCAGCGGATGAACTGCATGGTGTCATAAATCGACAGCCCGGCTGTGACGATGCCGCCCGGGCTGTTGATATACATGGAGATTTCCTTCTTGGGGTTCTCGGCCTCAAGAAACAGCAGCTGCATGCAGATCGAGGCCGCGACGGTGTCGTCGATGGGCCCGGTGATGAAGATAATGCGCTCGCGCAGCAGCCGCGACGGCAGGTCATAGACGCGCTCACCGCGGCTTTCCTGCTGGATGACGGACGGCCAAAAGGCGCCGGTGGTGGGGTGGGCGGCGAAATCGCGCATGGGTAACCTTCGGATGAATCGGTTTCTGATCGTCTGTCTAGATAGGAGACCCTGCGGGAGGATGGAAGAGGTATTCCCGCCCCGGCGATTTGCCGCGTCCAGCTCGCACCCCACCCCCTTCAACCTCGTCATGCCACGACTCTCATCAGCAGCGCGGGGATGACCCCAACACCCTCGTCATGCCACGGCTTGACCGTGGCATCCTCTTGGCGGCCGCGCGGGCATGACACCCACACCCTCGTCATGCCACGGCTCCTATCCGCAGCCCAGCCATGACCCCCACACCCTCGTCATGCCACGGCTTGACCGTGGCATCCTCTTGGCGGCAGCCCGGCCATGACCCCCACAAACTCGTCATGCCACGGCTTGACCGTGGCATCCTCTTGGCGGCAGCGCCTGTGATGATGGCCGGGTCACGCCCGGCCATGACGAGCGGGGGAACGGCTCAACCGTGGCATCCTCTCACCGGCAGCCCGGCCATGACCCCCACAAACTCGTCATGCCACGGCTCGACCATGGCATCCTCTCACCGACAGCCCGGCCATGACCCCCACACCCTCGTCATGCCACGGCTTGACCGTGGCATCCTCTTGCCGGCAGCGCCTGTGATGATGGCCGGGTCAAGCCCGGCCATGACGAGCGGGGGAACGGCTCAACCATGGCATCCTCTTGGCGGCCGCGCGGGCAGGCCCCCCACACCCTCGTCATGCCACGGCTCGACCGTGGCATCCTCTTATCAGCAGCGCGTGTGATGAGGGCCGGGTCAAGCCCGGCCATGACGAGCGGGGGAACGGCTCAACCGTGGCATCCTCTCACCAGCAGCCCGGGCATGACCCCCACACCCTCGT
>NZ_JBJTER010000141.1:0-12920 GCF_046093005.1 Aestuariivirga sp. | reverse complement strand
ACGCTGGCCCACCGCCCGAACCGCATCGCGGAACTCCGTGCTGAACAGGCGTTTCTGAAGGCGACATTCGGTGAGGACACCGAATTCCTTCCTAGGGAGGAGCTTGCGCGGCTTGGCCTCGATGGCCCGGGCTTCTTCGCCAGCTATTCCAACGCCGGCCTGTTCGCGCCCGGCCATGCCTATGCCTGGTCGTCGCCGGCGGCGCCCAGGATCCTGCTGCGCTCGCTGTGGCGGGGCGACCAGGCGCTGCGTTTCAAATTCACCGCCGACCCGCGCTTCTGGAAGTGGATGTGGCGCTTCTGGGGCGAGTGCACGGCCGAACGCGCCGCGCGCAACACGGTGCGCAAGGTGAAGCTGTGCAACTATTCGCTCTCCGTATTCCACGAGACGGTGCGGCGCACCGGCGTTGCCTATGACGGGCGGACCGGCGGGCTTCTCTACCTCTACCGGTCCGAGGCGGCGCTGGCGGCAGCGGCCGCCAAGTCGCGCATCCTCTCCGACAATGGCTGCCGCATCGAGACGCTGGACCGCGATGGCGTTGCCGCCCGCGACCCGGCGCTGGCCGCCGTGAAGGACAAGCTCGCCGGCGCGCTCTATGCGCCGGACGACGAAAGCGGCGATTGCCGGATGTTCGCGCTCAACATGGGACAGTGGCTCAAGGAGCAGGGTGTTGGCTTCAAGTTCAGCACCACTGTCACGGGATTCGAGAAGGCGGGCGAGCGGATCACCGCCGTGCTGACCGACAAGGGCCGCGAGGAAGCCGATATCATCGTGCTCTGCCTCGGCGTCTATTCCCCGCATCTGGCGGCTGAACTGGGGCACGACCTGCCGGTCTATCCGGTCAAGGGCTATGCCATCACCGCGCCGATGGCCGGGCGCAACAACCCGCCCAGCATCGGCGGCGTCGATGAGGAGAAGCTCGTGGCCTATGCGCCCTATGGCAACCGGGTGCGGGTCACCGCCACGGCGGAGTTTTCAGGCTATGGGCGCGATCACCGGCCCAGCGACTTCGCCGCGATGCTCGCCGCCGTGAAGGACCTGTTTCCGGATGGCGCCAACTGGAGCAAGGCCAGCTACTGGGCGGGGCTGCGGCCCATGACGCCGGAGGGAACGCCGATCCTCGGCCCCTCGCGCATGAAGAACCTGTGGTTCAACACCGGCCAGGGGCACATGGGCTGGACCATGAGCCATGGCGCGGCGCGGGTGACCGCTGACCTGATCGCCGGAAAACGCCCCGCCATCCCCCTTGATGGCATGACGTTAACCAATTGACGCCTATCACATTCCTGCCGTAGTTGCCCGTCATCAGCCGTGGGCAACGATAACAGTCAGGGGTGAGTTCGAGTATGAACCAGGCGTTTTTCGCCCTGGCCGCCAGCGCGGCCATCGCGGTTACGGCGCTGCCCGCCGCGGCCGCCGAAGTCCAGACCGGCAAGGCCTCCTATTACCGGCACGGCAAGTACACGGCCAATGGCGAGCGCTTCAACCCCAGGGATTATACCGCCGCCCACCGCACGCTGCCGTTCGGCACAAAGGTGCTGGTCACCCATGTGCGGACCGGCAAGTCGGTGATCGTGCGCATCAATGACCGTGGCCCGTTTACCCGCGGACGGATCATCGACCTCAGCCTCGCCGCCGCCCAGGCGCTGAACATGACGGCGAGCGGCGTCGCCACAGTGAAGATCGTGCCCCTCAGGAAAGCCGAAAAGCCCTCGGGCGAGGTCGTCCAGCTCCGGTAAGCAGGCTTGTGGCTGTGCTCGTCGCCGGAATTGGGTAATCTGCGCCCAACCGGGGAGGACGCCATGGATGACGGTTCAGCGCCGATAACAGGACGCCGCCTGCGCGACCCGCGCTACGACATTCTGTTCGAGCCGGTGCGCATCGGGCCGGTGACCGCCAGGAACCGCTTCTATCAGGTGCCGCATTGCAATGGCGGCGGCTATCGTGACCCGTCCGCCGCCGCCGAGATGCGCCGTGTCAAATCCGAGGGCGGCTGGGGCGTGATCTTCACCGAGCAGGTGGAGATTCATCACAGTTCGGAAATCACCCCGTTCATCGAGCTGCGCATCTGGGACGACGAGGATCTTCCGGCGCTGACCAAAATGGCCGATGCCATTCATTCGCATGGCGCGCTGGCCGGGATCGAGCTCGCCTATAGCGGCGCCAATGGCCCCAATCTCTATACCCGCGAGGTGCCGCTCGCCCCGTCGCATACGCCGATCCTGACCTTCACCAGCGACCCCGTGCAGGCCCGCGCCATGGACAAAGAGGACATCCGCAACCTCCGGCACTGGCACCGGCTGGCCTACCGGCGGGCCAAGCGGGCGGGCTTCGACATCCTCTGCCTTTATGGCGCCCATGGCTTCGGCATCATCCAGCATTTCCTGTCGCCGCGCACCAACCAGCGCAGCGATGAATATGGCGGCTCGCTCGCCAACCGCGCCCGGCTGCTGAAGGAGCTGATCTCGGATGCCCGCGACGAGGTGGGCGATCGTTGCGCCATCGCGGTGCGCCTGTCGCTCGACGAGCTCGCCGGCGAGGCGGGCTTCTCCAATTCGCAGCTGCGCGACCTCGTTGCCATGCATGCCGATCTCCCCGATCTGTGGGATTTCGCGCATGGCACCTGGGAGGCCTGTTCCGGCACCTCGCGCTTCAAGCCCGAGGCCGCCCAGGAAGAGCTGATCCGCGGCCTCAAACAGCTGACGCCGAAGCCGGTGGTGGGGGTCGGCCGCTTCACCTCGCCCGACCAGATGGTCAGACAAGTGCGCCAGGGCCTGATGGATTTCATCGGCGCGGCCAGGCCATCGATCGCCGACCCGTTCCTGCCGCGCAAGATCGACGAAGGCCGCATCGAGGACATCCGCGAATGCATCGGCTGCAACATCTGCGTCACCGGCGATATGACCATGTCGCTGTCACGCTGCACGCAGAATTCATCCTTCATGGAGGAGTGGCGCAAGGGCTGGCACCCGGAGCGCATCAGGCCGAAACAATCGGACGCGCGGGTGCTGGTGGTGGGGGCGGGGCCGGCCGGGCTTTCCGCCGCGCACAAGCTGGGCTTGAGAGGCTATGAGGTGGCGCTTGCCGAAGCCACCGCTGAGCTCGGCGGCCGGGTGAGCCGCGAAAGCCGCCTTCCAGGGCTCAGCGCCTGGGGCCGGGTGCGCGACTACCGCCAGGGCCAGATCGCCCGCATGGCCAATGTCGGCGTCTACCGGGACTCGCGGCTTTCCGCCGATGACATTCTCGGTTTCGGCTTCTCCCATGTGGCCATCGCCACCGGCGCACGCTGGCGGCGTGACGGCGTGGCGCGTTACAATCTGCTGCCGGTCCCGCTGGATCCGGCAATGCCGGTGTTCACGCCCGATGACATCATGGCGGGCGAGCTCCCCGCCGGCGTGGTGGCGGTCTATGACGATGACCACTATTACATGGCCAGCGTCATCGCCGAGCTGCTGATCAGCAAGGGCTGCAAGGTCATCTTCCTCACGCCCTCTTCGCGGGCCGCCGAATGGAGCTTCAACACGCTGGAGCAGGCGGCGATCCAGGCGCGGCTCCTCGAAGCGGGCGTCGATGTGCGGGTGACGCGCGGCCTGGCCAGCGTTGAGAAGGGCGCGGTGACAGCGCGCTGCACCTATACGGGCAGGCTTGAACGCTTGGCCTGCGATGCGGTGGTGATGGTCACCGCCAGGCTTCCCGAGGACGGCCTCTATCTGGCGCTCGCTGAGCGGCGCGAAGAATGGGCCGGCCATGGCATCCAGTCGGTGAAGGTGATCGGCGACGCCAATGCCCCCGCCGCCATCGCCTGGGCCACCTATGCCGGCCACCGCTACGCCGAGGAGCTTGACGCCGAACCTTTGGGCGATGAACTTCCGTTCCGCCGCGAAATCGCCCGCCTGAAGGACTGACCGCCATGACCAGGCTCAAAGCCGCCATCACCCAGATGGCTTCCGAAAACGACTGGGCCCGGAACTGCGACAAGGCCGAGGCGCTGGTGCGCCGCGCCGTGGCGGAGGGTGCCGGGCTGGTGCTGCTGCAGGAACTCTTCGACGGCGATTATTTCTGCATCGAGCAGCATGCGGCGTTTCTGGCCCGCGCCACGGAGATCGACCGCCACCCGACCGTCAAACGCTTCGCGGCGCTGGCCCGCGAGCTTGGCGTGGTGCTGCCGGTGAGCGTGTTTGAGCGGGCGGGCACGGTGCATTTCAACACCACCGTCATCGTCGATGCCGATGGCCGCCAGCTTGGCATCTACCGCAAGAGCCATATTCCAGACGGCCGCGGCTATCAGGAGAAATTCTATTTCTCGCCGGGCGACACCGGTTTCAAGGTGTGGGACACCGCGGCGGGCCGTATCGGGCTCGGCATCTGCTGGGACCAGTGGTTCCCGGAAGCGGCGCGCGCCATGGCGCTGATGGGGGCGGAACTCCTGCTCTACCCCACCGCCATCGGCTCCGAGCCGCCGAACCCGGATTATGATTCCTCCACCCACTGGCAAAACGTGATGCGCGGCCACGCGGCCGCCAACATCATGCCGCTGCTGGCCGCGAACCGGGTGGGCCGCGAGACCGCCCCCGACGGCCGCTTCGACATCTTCTATGGCCGTTCCTTCATCGCCGACCATCAGGGCGAGAAACTCGCCGAGATGGACCGGGTGGAGGAAGGGATAAGGCTTGCGGAATTCGACCTCGCCGCCATCGCCGACCTGCGCCGCTCCTGGGGCCTGTTCAGGGACCGCCGCCCGGAACTTTACGGCGCACTGCTGACGCTGGACGGAAGGAACAAGAGTGCGGTGGGGTGAGGGGGTGTGGTAGGTGCCGGTGGTGACTGACTTTCCACCTCTAGCCTCAATACTGGTGCGCTGGCCTCAAATGATCACGCCGGTCCGGACGCTCTGCCGATGGCCTAGGCGGTCAGATAGACACCAACTCAGATCATGCCGCGGATGACAGCTCTGCTGCCTCAAGGCAGCAAAGCCGTTTCCATGATCAGCTGGCTGACGCCAAGCTCACTATCGCTTGGCAGTGGCGTCTTCAAGGCTCAGATGCTGCATGAAATACCACTTGCCATCCGGACGCTTGACGCATCCATAGATGGCTTTTTGGGTATTGATGAGCCGGTCATCCGCAAGGTGTCTTAGAGTGGTCTGAATCGTCGCAAGATCATTGGCGTAGAACTCGACTCGCTGTGAATCGATGACAGTCTTGTTGACGCCGGTCTTGGGGCCGAAAGACCCGCTGTAGAGCTTTACGATCTCATCAAGATTGCTGATGATCCCGATCTCGGTTTTCGTATTATTGCGATTGAAAACGAAGAAGCTTGGAAAAATCCAGAATTCTCCAAGCCGCGACAGCTCATTCGCCTGACAGGCATCGCAGTAGGCGCGGTACCTTCCGATAATATCTTGTTCGTCTTTTGTCATAGCTGTTCTCCTCTGGTAGGTACTGAGTGGATTTACAACACGGTTCCGCTGCCGCTTAGTAAGCGGAGCGGCTTTCTCCAATATCCGTCCGATAGAGTCAGGCGCCCAGCGATGCGATCCAACGCAGGGCCTTGATGCCGGGCATGAAGCAGTACTCGCCACCGCGCAGCGTTACGAATTGCGGAACGCCGTTGATCCGCCGGCGCAATGGCTTCTTTGGAATGGTAAACTGCGCGTCAGGCCCGTTGTTTCCAACCATAGGGTCTTGTTCATTGCCAAGATGGACGAAGTCTCCATTCGCGATCCATTGCGATTGGACAAACTCGAACTGGCGGCCAAGATCCGTCCCAATCAGCAAGAATACACCCCCACGCTCGGCCCCGTCGTCCTCGAAGACACCTTCCGGAAGGGGATGGCCGAAATTGGTTCCGCGGCGGATGAATTTGTGGAGCTTCACATTGACGATGTCGTTCTTGAGCGCATCGCGAGGGTTGATCCGCCGGATATGGGCGCCCGCCGGACACAGGAGGCCGCGCTCATCGTCAGAGTAGCTAAACCGGTCATTGGCGACATTGTCCTGCCCCAGCTGCGGGTTGTCCGTTTCAGGAGCCAGAACCAGCGGTGCGCCACTGCGCCAGCGGCCTACCATTTTTGCCGCTAGAAGCTCCTCCTCTTCAGGGGAATTCGAATTGTCGCGCAAGAAGCGCCGGAAACTGGCGACGTTCGCCTGGTACATCCGTATCGCAGCAAAAGAACCGTTTAGCCTCAACGCTTCAGGAACGGGCGTTTGAGCGACCTTGCCGAGTTCGTCTTCGTAACCCAGCAGAATCTCTCCTGCTTTCAGAGGAGGCTCAACTTCCTTGACGGCGGCCGCCTGCGGCGCCGCAGACGTTGGGCCCTGGCTGGCGCTTTCGGCGGTCCCTTCAATCGGGGGATTATGCAGACCGTCGCGGTACCCGAATGGATTACGCCCGCCCGGGAGTTCGCTGAAGTTCAAGCGATAAAGAACCTCAATTCCAGGCAACCCTTCGTGTACTGTGCGTGCAAGGCTTAAGCACTCTTCCAGCGAAGGAGCATCTTTCGCATAGATCGCCAGTGCAACATGGACATCCTTGGATCCGAAAGGGGTTAGCCAATGTTCGGGGGCGTTTGGCCCCGTATCATGCAAGACGTTCGCACGGGCTGCCATTCCTTGTTTGAACTCGTCGGGAAAACTGTCGAGGGAGTCCTGTGGAAGGCCCAGGGCCGCCAATCCGCTATATGTGAACACGATGCCAAGCCATCCCATGTAGCTCGGCTCCCACCAGCGGCTTGCCGACGCGACATGAGGGATCAGCCTTCCCACCATTGCACGGCCTTGTGCAGCGTCATTAATCTTTAAGACGATGTACTGGCCGCAATAGGGAGAAGGCCGCGGGCGTAAAACCGTCGCCTGCACGTCATTCAGGTCAACGGTTTGCGAAGTTGACGGCATGATATGTACTCGCGCTAACGGCCGTTCAGCTCTTACCGCCGCCGCGATAGGAGGGATCGGGCGCCGCGCCCGCCGCAGGCCCCGCGATCTTGGCGAAAGGACAGCTACGCCAGCCGCCTGAGCGATCAGCGACGGAGGCATCGTAAGCGCCACGCCGGGCTTCGATGATCGGATCGTCGGTCAGCTGAATACCATCGGTGATCCGGGTAGGATCGTGTTGCATGACCGGATCGCCAATTTCTTCCACTGAAGTCCTTGCCACCAATTCCAGTTTACCCACGGCAACGCGTTTACGCCCCTCTGGCCAGAGCGCCGTAGGATCGTCAAGCGGATCACCCTCTTCTCCGATCTCCAGTTCCAGAGTGAAACGGACAGGCCCTTTCTTGATCCGCTCTTGCATTTCGGTGAACAGATAATCGCGTGGAAGCGATTGTTGTACTTCGACACTTTGCCCTTCGACGCCGTCTTCCGGCACCCAATGATATTTGACATGCGTTACGTCGCCCTTCTCGTTCAGGAAACGGAACACATGAACGGCGTTATAGATATTTTTGGAAAAGCTGACCGGCGCGGGGATTTGCTTGCGTAGCGCCAGGGCGGCGGCCATGCTGGGAATGGACGAGATATAGGCGTGAGCTTTTGCGTCGTCCTTCTTCCCTGTGACCGGGTCCGGTTCGATTGCTTCAATCAAACCCACCAATTCATCTACAGTCTTGGCGACGAAGGAGACGGCGTTGAGGGCAATCAAATCGGTAACGCGCCCTGTGGGCAGATAGAACTTCGTGGCCATTCCCGCGGTCGTGCTCGGCGGCGCATCGGGATTGCCACCCCCACCAGAGAAGCGCACTGTCGCTGGCACCGGCTGCTGAAAATGCATTGCGCGGGTATATTTCTTTGCCTCGGGGATCGGCGTAAAAGTCCCGCGATAGATGTCGCCCACGGCATGAAACGCGCGGTAGGTGGGATGAAATCCGAACACGCCATGGATTAGCTTTACGATCTTTTCAGATCGATCATATTGACTCGGAACCATTTGTGGAGCTCCTTCTATTGCTATTGTGATGTTGAAAAATGCGCCGATTTCATCCGGCGCCATGCAAAGCGTTTAGCTCTGTGCGGCGTCCAGCAGTTCGTTGAAGGTCTTGAACACCTTGCCTGCGCGGGTGATCTCGCGAACGGTGAGATCCGGATTTGATGCATACCAGAGCTTGGCTTCGATCTGATACTTCTCGATAAATGCAACCGCATCTGGAGAACCAAGGCCCGGGAACCCTTCCGCGACACCAACAAACATATGGTCGATCCAGGGCGTCGCGAAGTGGATCACGTCCATCACGTAGGGCTTGAAATCATCGCTGTAGGTCGCTGCGAACAGAACATGCGTGTCACCGATCAGCGCCACCCGCAAATCATGAACTGTTCCGAGCTTGCCTTCCCAGTAGGCGGCCTCTGCCTGCAGTTTGGGAAGCCGCTCCTTGAATATCTTCGCGCCATCCTTGGTTAGGGGGGCGATCAGGGTGAATTCAGCTTTCTTGCCGATCCGCAGCCCGGTTCCCTCAAGTTGCCGGAATGGTTCCTGTTTCCATTTCGCAATTTCCGTGGGGTCGACAGACGGATCGATTGTTGTGTTGGGGTCAGCCATGTTGAAACTCCATATTTTGACTGCTACACTTTTGGATTTTAATTATGTCAAACTAGCACTCGCAGATCGTGGCCGGACTGCGTTATGATGATTGTTTGAAGCCATGTCTTGGCCAATCCGATGTGCAGATGTGCCAGTGTGAAAGCTGGGATACAGTGCGGATGTGATTGCTTCACGCCATGCTTGGTCTTCCGGCACATTCACAATGCGGGTGAGAATTGTCGCTCTTAGCGATGAACAACGGGCCATCCTGACGACGCTCGCGCGCGCCGTCTCTCAGTCCACCATGCCCAATCACGCGTCTCGACGCATTGAACGTGGCGTTTGCTGACAGGAAACGCATGGACTTTTTTCCGATGCACCTCATTTAGCTATCTGTAGTTGAGGAATGAATATGGGTCAAGGGCAAAATCCAGCCTGGCGCCAAAGACAATCTATGGTGCCTTTCACAGCGATGTTGTGAGGCATCACAAAATGGCTGACTCGCGGCGTTGCTGACTCAGACTGAGCACGGAGCTCGACGTATGGGCGAGAACAGTCTGAAACAGGTCGCAATTCGACTTGTTTTTGCTCGGCTTATACTCGTGTTGTCGCAATCGCTTCAGAGCGAGTTGTGTAAGACAGGTAATGATCTGACCTTCGCTGCACACCGACGAGGCTGGGGCGGGACCAATTGGTGTTGCCGCCGGTAAGGACCTTATCGCTTGCCGTCTGCATCTCATTGATCGTGTCGAGCCAGGTTCGCCGGCCGTCGACAGGCCATTGACCGTCGAGGCGCAACCCCATCTCCACCTCCTATCGGGGCGGCGTGGCAACTCTGGTCCTGGCGTCCTACGGATGGGCTAACTGTCAGGTGAGCATCATCTCAGTTCAGATAGGTCCACTCCCACCCTCTTCCCGGTTTCTGGACAGCCAGCCAGTGTTCCGTCTAAACTCCCCCAAAACACTGAAACCGCAGGGGAGGAACCATGGCGGCCAAGAACAATTTCCCGAAGCTTCACAATGCGATGTGGCCGGGGCTCGTGGGCAAGGGGCCGGATTCGGAGCCGCCCATCGATCTCGACACCATGATCGCGCTCACGGCCAAGGCGGAGGTCGATGGCGTGAAGTTCGATGGTATCGACATTTTCCATGCTGCGCCGCACACCAACATTGATTTCAGCGATGACGAGGCAAAGCAGCTGGCTGACAAGGCCGCCCGCCACAAGCTGGCCATCGGCTCGATCGTGGCGCCGGTCTGGCCGCCGGTGGGCGGCGGCTCGGCCATGGGCTCGGCCGAGGACCGCAAGAAATTCGTGGCCAATGTGCGCAAATCCTGCGAGCTGGGCAAAAGGCTGCGCGAGCTGGGCGTGCGCAGCTATGGCGTGATCCGCATCGATTCGGCTGCAAGCCCCGCCGACTGGGCCAAGGACCCGGCGGGCAACACGAAGCTCATCGCCCAGACCTGGCGTGAGGCCTGCGACGTTGCCAAGGATTATGGCGAGCGGCTGGCTGCCGAGGGCGAAATCTGCTGGGGCGGCATGCACAGCTGGAAGGCGATGATCGACACGCTGGAACAGACCGACCGCCCCGGCATCATCGGCTTCCAGGCCGACATGGCGCACACGCTGCTGTTCACCATGGGCTACAACGCGCCGGAAGCCGCCCTGCTCCCTGAAGGCTTCGACTGGAAGGACAAGGCGGCGCTCGACGCGGCGCTGGTCAGGATGACTGATGTGCTGCGGCCCTGGACCATCGATTTCCACGTCGCCCAGAACGACGGCACCGTGAAGGGCATGGGCTATCACGACAAGACCGGCCGCCACTGCATGGTGACCGATCCCAACGGCCGGCTCGACATCACCAAGCATGCCGGGCTGTGGCTGCGCAACAAGGATGGCTCGCTCACCAAGGCCTTCAAGCATATCTGCTGGGACGGCTGCATGTTCCCCAACGAGGTGATGATGAAGCAGCAGACCTGGAACGACATTCTGGGCGCCATGATCAAGGTGCGCGACGCGCATGGATGGGCGGGCTGAAAATGACCAGGAAGACGCTCAATATCGGCATGGTGGGCTATGGCTTCATGGGCCGCACCCATTCCAACGCCTTCGCGCAGGCGCCGCATTTCTTCGCGCTCGATTACCGCCCGGTGCTGAAGACGATCTGCGCCCGCAACGCCGAAAAGGCCAGGGCCTTCGCGGAGCAATGGGGCTATGAGTCCAGTGTTACAGACTGGCGCCGCCTGATCGACGACACGTCGATCGACCTCATCGACATCGCCAGCCCCAATGACACCCACATGGAGATCGCGCTTGCCGCCGCCGCGGCCGGCAAGATGGTGATGTGCGAGAAGCCGCTGGGCCGCTCGGCCGCCGAATCCCGCAAGATGGTGGAGGCGGTGGAGCGCGCCGGCGTGCCCAACATGGTGTGGTACAATTACCGCCGCGTGCCGGCGGTGACGCTGGCCAAGCAGCTGATCGACGAAGGAAAGCTGGGCAAGATCTTCCACTATCGCGCCAAGTTCCTGCAGGACTGGACGATCTCGAAGGACCTGCCGCAGGGCGGCCAGGGCCTGTGGCGTCTCGATGTCGGCGTGGCGGGTTCGGGCGTCACCGGCGACCTGCTCGCCCATTGCATCGACACCGCGATGTGGCTCAACGGCTCCATCTCGACGGTCACCGGCATGACCGAGACCTTCATCAAGGAACGCCACCACAACATCACCGGCAAGACCGAGAAGGTGGGAATCGACGACGCCAGCCTGTTCCTCGCCCGTTTCGACAATGGCTCGCTCGCCAGCTTCGAGGCCACCCGCTATGCGCGCGGCCACAAGGCGCTCTACACGCTCGAGATCAACGGCGAGCACGCCTCGATCTTCTGGGACCTGCATGATCTGCACCGGCTGCAGTATTTCGACCACCGCGACGAGGGCCGCACCCGCGGCTGGCGCTCGGTGCACATCACCGATGGCGACCATCCCTACATGAACAAATGGTGGGTCCCCGGCCTGCAGATCGGCTATGAACACACCTTCATCCACCAGGCGGCGGATTTCATCGAGGGGTTGAGTTCCGGAAAGCCGGCCGCTCCCACCTTCCGGGACGCCCTGGCCACCGATCTGGTCACCGATGCCGTGCTGCGCTCGGCGCAATCCGGCCAGTGGGAGAACGCCAAGGGCTGAGCCGTTCGGCCCGTGGCGGCATTTCTGTCAGGCGTCTTGCAAATTGCGGAAGACCGGCTAGTCTCGTTTTTGGAACAAGAGCCTGAAATGGCCGAAGCGACAGGGAAAGTTAATGGCGGGGAGTAGCGTGCCGGCACTGCGTCTGACCGGGATTTCCAAATCCTACGGGAAGGTGCGCGCGCTGAACAATCTGTCTTTCGAGGTGCCCGAGGGGCGCTTCTTCGTGCTGTTCGGGCCCAGCTCGGTCGGCAAGACGACGACCTTGCGCGCCATTGCGGGCCTGGTTGCCACGGACGCCGGCCAGCTTGAAATCCAGGGCCGGGATGTGACCACGGCGCCGATTGCCGGGCGCGGCGTCTCCATGGTGTTCCAGTCCTTCGCGCTTTATCCGCATCTCACCGTTTATGAGAATTTCGCCTATCCGCTGCGCGAGGAGAAAGTGGCGCGCGAGGAGATCGACACGCGCGTCAAGGAAACGGCGGCGATGCTGAAACTCTCGCACCGGCTGGAGCGCAAGCCCAACACGCTGTCGGGCGGCGAACAGCAGCGCGTGGCGCTGGGCCGCTCGCTGATCCGCCGGCCGCGCATTCTGCTGCTCGACGAGCCGCTGACCAATCTCGACGCCAAGCTCCGCCATGACATGCGCGCCGAATTGAAGCGCCTGCACCGGCAGTTCGGCATGACCATCGTCTATGCCACGCCGGACGAGCTTGAGGCTTTGTCGATGGGCGAGGAGATCGCGGTGATGCGGGATGGCGCCGTCGTCCAGCGCGGCACGCCGGATGAACTCTATGAGCGTCCCGTCGACACCTATGTGGCGGGCAAGATCGGTTCGCCGCACATGAACATGGTGAAGGCCACGCTGGCGGCCGACCTGGCGAGCCTCGATACGCCGCTCGGCAAGCTTGTCAGCGCGCGCAAGCTCAACACCGGCAGTGCCGGCGAGGCTGCCATCGTCGGCATCAGGCCCAGCGACCTGCGCCCGGCGGTTGCCGGCGAAACCGCGATGGCCACGCGCGTTCACCTCATCGAGCCGCTGGGCGATGTCACTGTCGTCTCGGTCGAAGCCGGCGGAGAGACGTTGCGCATGGTTCTGCCGGAGCAGAGCGCCACTGGCCTGAAGCCGGGCGACGAGATGCCGGTTACGTTTGACTTGAAAAAGATCCACATCTTCCGTGCTGCGACCGGCCAGGTGTTGACCTGACGTGCGCAGCCTGAAGCC
>NZ_JBJTER010000140.1:0-5033 GCF_046093005.1 Aestuariivirga sp. | reverse complement strand
AAATCGGCGCGCGCGGTGCGCATCTTCACGAATTCATCCTCCGACACGCCGGCATGAACGTGAATGTTGCGGTCGATTTCCTCGCCCCCCGTGGTTTCCCAGGCGAAATGCTGACGGCCGCCTTTCGGCAGGTAATCGTGGCACATGAACAGCCTGGAATCGCGCGGCAGCGCCATCAGACGCTTGATCGAGCGGTACAGCACGCGCGGATCGCCACCCGGGAAATCGGCGCGCGCGGTGCCGTAATCCGGCATGAATATGGTATCGCCCACGAACACCGCATCCTCGATCCGGTAAGAGACGCAGGCCGGCGTGTGGCCGGGCGTGGCCACCACTTCGCCATTCAATTTGCCGATGGCGAAACGGTCCCCGTCCTTGAACAGGACGTCGAACTCGGACCCCTCGCCCGAGACATCGGTGGCGTTGAACACCGGGCGGAAAATCTGCTGCACTTCCTTGATGCGCTCGCCAATGCCCACCTTGGCCCCGGTTTTCAGCTTGATATAGGGCGCGCCGGAGAGGTGATCGGCGTGGACATGGGTTTCGAGCACGAGCCTGATCCGGTAGCCGCGCTCCATGGCCATGGCGAGGATCGCGTTGGCTGACGTGACGTTGGCCTTGCCCGTCTTGTAGTCATAGTCGAGGACCGGGTCGATCACCGCCGCTTCGCCGGTCTCCGGGTCGGCGACCAGATAGCTGACGGTGTTGGTGGGTTCATCGAAAAACGGGTGGATGTCTGGTTTTGCCATGATGCGCCTTACGGAGGAATCGATTTCTCTTGACTATGTATTAGCGAAAACTAAAATAGCAAGTCCTAATCGGAGATTTTATGAATCGTGCGAATGTGGATGATTCACTCGCTGATTTTCAGCGCAACGCAGCTGCGGCGGTGGCCTTGCTCAAGGAGTTGAGCAACGGCAACCGCTTGATGATACTTTGTAAACTTCTGGAAAATGGCGAACTGAGCGTCATGCAGTTGTCAGCCCAGGTGGGCCTCAGCCAGTCGGCACTGTCGCAGCACCTGGCGCGCATGCGGAGCAAAGATCTGGTGGATTTCAGGCGCAAGGCGCAGCAGGCCTTTTACCACGTGAAGGACCCCGGCGTGCGGCAGATCCTGATGACGCTAAAAAATATCTACTGCTGATTGTGGCGGGTCCGATGATTCTGAAGGCAGTCACCGCCGCCGAAGCCAGACGTTTGGCCGCCCAGGGCGCGCTGCTGGTCGATATCCGCGAACCGGGCGAATATCTTGGCGAAAACATCCCCGGCGCGCTGAACGCGCCCCTGTCCAGGCTGGGCGAAACTCCGGTGGGCGCCGCCGCGGCAGTGGTGTTCTATTGCAAATCCGGGGCGCGCACCCGCATGAACGCGGAGGCCCTCGCGGCTTCCACCGATGCCGAAGCCTATATCCTCGATGGCGGCATCGAAGCCTGGAAGGCAGCGGGCTACCCGGTCAGCCCGGGCTGACTGACGCCGAAAGCCGAAGGCTGAGCGCCACCGCCTTACCGGATTTGAGAAGCCAGCCTCTGGGCTGGCTTTTTTGTTGGAGGGGGGGGGCGCGGGGCGTTGCTGTTCCAGTAAATCCTTGCAATGATGTACGCGATCGCGTACATAACGGCTATGCGTACATCTTCATATTCTGAACTTCGCAAGAACCTCGCCTCGGAGCTTGACCGGGTAACGCAAGACCGTGAACCCGTGATCATCACGCGCGACCGGGGCAAGCCCGCCGCTGTGCTGGTATCGCTCGAGGAATTCACCTCCTGGGAGGAAACGCTTCATCTGCTCCGCAGCCCGGCCAACGCTGCGCGGCTGAAGGAGTCCATCGAAGAATTGGATAAGGGCGGCGGCACGGAGCGCAAGCTCATCGAATGAGGTTGCTGTTTTCCGATCGGGCTTGGGACGACTATCTCTGGTGGCAGGCTCATGACCGGAAAACGCTTGAGCGGATCAACACCCTGATCAAGGATGCCATTCGCCATCCGTTTGAAGGAATTGGCAAGCCGGAGCCGTTGCGCGGCGACTTGTCCGGCTGGTGGTCCCGCCGCATCACGCTGGAACACCGGCTGGTGTACCGCCCGGCTGACGGAATTCTGCAAATCGCCCAGTGCCGGCATCACTATTAAGGAGAGCGGTAAACGCGAGGGTGTTTACTGTTCTTGTAGAAGGGGCGCGATGTTGGTTTACTCAAAATCTACGTACCGACCATGCCGTCATGCGTGCGCAAGCTGGACCCCGGCCTTCGCCGGGGTGACGCGGTACTGCGTTGTGCTCGGCCGTCCTGCGGAACTCGTAGTTTCAAGATAAGCTGGTCCCGCAGTTTCAAGTTGGATGACGCCGTGTTACTCACCCCTCCCGCAGCATCATCTCCGCGCCGCGCCAGCCCACCATCATCGATGGCGCATTGGTGTTGCCGGCGATCAGGTTGGGGAACACCGAGGCATCGCACACCCGCAGGCCTTCGATGCCATGCACGCGGAGTTTGGGGTCCACCACGGCTTCAGTGGGGTCAGGGCCCATGCGGCAGGTGCAGGAGTGGTGATAGACGGTGCCGCTCCGCTGGCGGAAATCGTCAATCAGCGCCTCATCGCGCACCACGCCGGGGCCGGGCCGCAGTTCCTCGGCCATCAGGCCTTTCAGCGGCGCTTGCGCGGCGATCACGCGGAGGAATTTCACCGCCGCCAGCATCTCGGTCACATCGCGTTCCGCCGCGAAGGCGTTGAACGTGATCTTCGGGTGCGTGAAGGGATCGGGCGATTTGATCATCACCGATCCGGTGCTGGCCGGGCGGCAGTTGGACAGCCCCAGCGACAGGCCGGAGAACGGGTCGGGGTTGAGGATCGGCCGTTCGCCCGGTTTGGGGATCAGCGTCGAGAAGGCCTGCATGTAAAGCTGCATGTTGGGCCGCGGCATCTCCGGGCTGGTGCGGAAGAAGCCGCCGCCCTGGTTGATGCTGAGCGCCAGCGGGCCTTTGCGGAACAGCAGATACTGAAGCCCGGCGCGGAGCTTGCCCCACCAGGGCCGGAGTTCGTCGTTGAGGGTGGGCACCGTCATGCGCCAGGTGTAGTTGATGCCGTGATGATCCTGCATGCGCGCGCCCACATTGGGGTTGTCATGCACGACCGGAATGCCGAGCGATTGCAGCAGCGCGCCGGGCCCAATGCCGGAAAGCTGCAAAAGCTGCGGCGAATTGATGGCCCCGCCAGAGACGATCACCTCGCGCGCCCGCGCCTCACGCTGTTGCCCGTTTTGCACATAGGCAACACCCACCGCGCGTTTGCCGTCAAACAGGATGCGGGTGGCCTGGGCATGGGTTTCGACGCGCAGGTTCTGGCGCGCCATGGCCGGGTGCAGGAAGGCCCGCGCCGCGGACAGGCGGCGGCCGCCCTTGATGGTGAACTGGTAGAGCCCCACACCTTCCTGGCTGGCGCCGTTGAAATCCGGCGTGTAGGCGAGGCCCGCCGCCTCCGCCGCTTCGATATAGGGCCGGCACAGCGGGTGCGCCTGATCGCCGAGGTCCGAGATGAACACCGGCCCGCCGCGGCCGCGCAGGGAAGGATCGCCCGCCGCATAATCCTCCATCGCCTTGTAGGCGGGCAGCACGTCGTCCCAGCCCCAGCCGGTGTTGCCCGCCGCTTTCCAATCCTCATAGTCGTCACGGTGGCCGCGGATATAGACCATGGCGTTGATCGAGGATGAGCCGCCCAGCAGCTTGCCGCGCGGGTAGAAGTCGCGCTGGCCGTTGAGGCCGGGGTCGGCTTCAGCCTCATACATCCAGTTGACCCGGCGGTCATAGAAGGTCTTGCCGTAACCCTGGGGCATCTGCACATAAAAGCGCCGGTCGCTGCCGCCCGCCTCCAGCAGCAGCACGCGTTTCGCGCCGCTCGCCGTCAGCTTGCCGGCGAGCACGCAGCCGGCCGCGCCCGCGCCCACGATGATGTAATCGAAACCTGCCGCCACGCCGATCCGCCCAGTGGTGAGAAGGCGATGGCATTTGCCCCGGTTCGCCCCTGAAAACAAGTATTTCTGGCTCAACGCGGGTGAGAAAATTTCATCGCCCCGTGAGGCCTCTGCCTGCTAGAAGCGGTGATCCTCGCCGGGAGGGCAAACACATGAAAGTCAAAGACCTCAAAGTTTTCATCGTCGGCAATCCGCCGCCCTCCTGGGGCGGGCGCTATTTCACCTTCGTGAAGCTCACCACCGACACCGGCATCACCGGCATCGGCGAATGCTATGGCGCCAGCTTCGGGCCGAAGGCCATGACGGCGATGATCGAGGATTGCTTCGGCCGCTATGTCGAGGGCATGGACCCGTTTCATCTCGAGGCGATGTGGCGCAGGGCCTATGGCTCCGGCTATTCGCTGCGGCCGGACCCGTCGCTGATGGGGGTGCTCTCGGGGCTGGAAATCGCGCTGTGGGACATCAAGGGCAAGGCCGTTGGAAAGCCTGTCTATGAGCTGCTGGGCGGCCGCGTGCATGAGAAGCTGCGCTCTTACACCTACATCTACCCCAATCCGGCCAAGGGCCAGGACTCGTCGATTTTCTGGAACGCCGAACAATCAGCTGCCCAGGCCGCGCATTATGTGAGCCGCGGCTTCACCGGCATCAAGTTCGATCCGGCCGCACCCTATTCGGCTTTCGATCCGCGCCAGCCCTCGCTTGAATCGATGGAGCTCTGCGTCAAGTTCTGCAAGCTGATCCGCGAGGCGGTGGGCAACAAGGCCGATCTCCTGTTCGGCACGCATGGCCAGTTCACCACGGCGGGCGCCATTCGCTTTGCAAGAAAGATCGAGCCGTTCGACCCCCTGTGGTTCGAGGAGCCGGTGCCGCCTGAAAAGCCCGAGGAGATGGCGCTGGTGGCGCGCGCCCCCACCAATCCGGTGGCCACCCGCGCGCGGCGGTGGGCCACAAGGCCGCTCTCCTCGCGCGTTTCAGGCGGCCCCGGCGCCTCGAACCCCCGGGGGTCGCACGCCTCGATCTTTCGTGCAAAGCGAATGGCGCCCGCCGTGGTGAACTGGCCATGCGTGCCGCAC
>NZ_JBJTER010000139.1:0-1627 GCF_046093005.1 Aestuariivirga sp. | reverse complement strand
TGAGGTCCACATCGACAGCGTTGGGCTTTCCCCGGGCGATCCGGAGACCACAGGTCCATCGTCCACCAGCTCGACCGTCTGTCCGGGAGCGACCATCGCACCGCGCCCGTTCATCCAGGCCTTGTCGGCCTCGGTGTGGATCCCGCCGCAGTTCGGGCAGACCAGCATCGCATCGCGCTTGGCCTGGGCGGGTGTCGCCCGCTCCGGCCAGCGCAGCTCCCTGAAGCGCGGCACGAAGAAGGCGTGGCAATGGCGGCAGGGCCAGGTCCAGTGATGGCGCGTGCCCTCCTGCCAGAGCTTCCAGATCGGGCTCTCCAGGTCATCGGGCGCCGACCTGGTCCAGAACTCCAGGCCGCTCGCTTCATCGCGCTCACTGTCCACGAGGCCCCGCGAAGGTGTCGAGGTGATGGCGGTCACGAAGTCCGCGTAGGTTTCGCCGCGGGCCTCGACGAGGCCCAGCACATCGCCCTGCCCCTTCACATTCGCCACCATCTCGTCGAACTCGTCGATGAGCGCCAGCGCCGCGGGGTCGGATTTCAGCGCGGCGGAGGATCCCGCATGGGCGAGACGGACCCGGACACCCGCCACGAGCTTCAGCGTCTTCTTCATCCGCCGGCCGCGCACCACCTTGTTCCTGAGGCTCCGCGCCTCGTCGAGCAGCGCCATCAGGCGGGGCTCGAACTGGTCGGTGAGAAACTCCTTCGTCGGCCCCACATAGAGGATCGGCGCCGGGCGCTGGTCGAGCCGCGCCCCGATCACGTCGAGCATGGAATCGGTCTTGCCGCTCTGGGCGGCGGTGACCGCCACCACCCGGCGGTAGCCGCCATTGTGGACCGCCGCCGACCACGGCAGCATGTAGGGCGTGAGGCGGGGGTTCCTGGGGCCCGGGATGCCGGCGGTCTCCGGATAGACCCGGTGCTCGGCCGCCCATTCCGCCGGATCACGCTTCCGGCTCGGCCTCCACAGCTCCGCCCTCAGCAGCGAGAGCGCGGCCCGCTTCTGCGGCTCGCTCCGCCAGCCGCCCGAGGATGCCATCCGCTTCACCGTCAATCCGCCGCCTCAGCTCCATGTCGCGCGTGATCCTTGCTCCCAGCCCGGCGATTTCGGCTCTCACCTCCGAGACAACCGCGGCAATCTCCGCCTTGGCGTCCTCCATCGGGATCAGGTCGCGCCGCCGCTCGGCGATGCGGAGTTCGATCTCGCGCGTGCGGGCGTCGGTCGCCCGGCTGGCGGCGGCGGCCCTGTTGGAGTTCTGGAGCAGGTCCTCGTAGTAGGCGAGGGCACCCCGCACGATGGCAACCGCCGAGTAGCGGCCATAGGACTGCCGGGTGATGTAGCCCTGGCTGACCAGCGCCTGCACCCAGGACGGGCTGCGGTTCAGGAAGGTGGCCGCCTGCGCGAGGCTGATGGTCTGGCCCCTGGACTTGTCTTCTTCAGCCACGCGGGGTCACCTCGGATGAAGACGTTCGAACAGCCGCCGCACGAGGTAGCTCCGGACCAGCGACACCGCCGTGAAGGCGAGGCCGATGCCGAGATTTTCGATGACGCCCGCCCGCAGCCCGAAGAGCGGGAAGACCATCATCTGGGTGGCCACTGCGACGATGTATCCGATGGCCGTACTGGCAAC
>NZ_JBJTER010000138.1:0-1822 GCF_046093005.1 Aestuariivirga sp. | reverse complement strand
ACATAGGCCCGGTCATCGATGAGGAGGCGCGGGCCGGGCTGGAAGCGCACAAGGTGCGGATGCGCGCCGAAGCGAAAACCATTTGCGAACTGGCATTGCCCGCGCCTTGCGCGCGCGGCAGCTTCGTGGCGCCCGCCGCCTATGAGCTTTCATCGCTGGCGCCGCTGTCGCGTGAGGTGTTCGGGCCGATCCTGCATGTGGTGCGCTTTGCGGGCGGCAGGCTGGAAGAGGTGTGCGCGGCGCTCAACGCCACGGGCTATGGCCTGACGCTGGGGCTTCACACCCGGATCGAGCGCACGGCGGCCGAGGTGCGCCGCCTCGTCCGGGTCGGCAACCTCTATGTCAACCGCAACCAGATCGGCGCGGTGGTGGGCGCCCAGCCATTCGGCGGCGAGGGGCTGTCCGGCACCGGGCCCAAGGCGGGCGGGCCGCATTATCTCCTGCGTTTCGCGACCGAGCGCGTGGTCTCGACCGATACCACCGCATCGGGCGGCAATGCCGCGCTGATGTCACTCTGACTCGTCGTCCTGTCTAAAGCCGATGCCGCGGGCGACCGCGGCGCGGCCGAACTTGTCCCTGATGCGGTCAACCGCCAGTTCGGCCTTGGCCTGGGTTGCGGCGGTCAAGTCCAGCGTTTCGGTTTCCTGCGTGGCGCTGGCCGCGGTGAGGCCTGAAATGCCAACCCCGATCAGCCGGAAGGCGGTTCCCACTGCTTCGCGCCGCAGCAGCGGACGTGCCGCCTCATAGATGCGGGCGGCGAGTGCCGTGGGGTCGGCGAGCGTCACGTTGCGGGTGCGGATGCGGAAATCGGCGGTCTTGAGTTTCAGCACCACGGTGTGGCCGGCGACGCCATCGGCCTTGGCGCGGCGCGACACCCGCTCGGCCAGCGGCCACAGCAGGCGCTCGAGCTCGGCGACGTCGCGGATATCGCTGTCGAAGGTGGTTTCGGCGCTGATCGATTTCGCCTGATCGTCGGTCGAGACGATGCGCCGGTCCTCGCCGCGCGACAGGTGATAGAGCCTCGCCCCCATGCTGCCGTAGCGGCGCATCAGTTCCGCTTTCTCCATCGCCTGCAGCTGGCCGATCATGGTGATGCCGTCCTTCGCCAGGTCCTCCTGCATGGCCTTGCCCACACCCCAGATGAACCCCACCGGCTTACCGGCGAGAAAGCGCAGCGTTTCGGCCCGGCCCAGCACCGAGAAGCCGCGCGGCTTCTCGAGGTCGGAGGCGAGCTTGGCCAGAAACTTGTGGTGCGACAGGCCCACTGAGCCGGTGATGCCCTCCTGCTGCTGGATGCGGCCGATGAGCCGGGCGAGCGTCATGGCCGGGCTCATGCCATGCAGCCTTTGCGTGCCGGTGAGATCGAGAAACGCCTCGTCGATGGACAATGGCTCGACCAGCGGCGTCACCTCCAGCATGAGGGCGCGCACCTGGTGGCCGGCTTCGGAATATTTCGCCATGTCGGGCCTGATCACCACCGCATCGGGGCACAGCTTCAGCGCCTTGAACATCGGCATCGCCGATTTGACGCCGTGGATGCGCGCCACATAGCAGGCGGTGGAAACCACGCCGCGGGTGCCGCCGCCGACGATCACCGGCTTGTCGGCGAGTTCCGGCCGGTCGCGCTTCTCGACGGCGGCATAGAAGGCATCGCAGTCGATGTGAGCGATCGACAGCGTGTGAAGCTCGGGGTGGCGCAGGGCTTCGGGTCGCTCGGCCTGATGCCCTCGGTGTGGATGACGCCCGACGGCAAGACGGGGGCAGCCGAGGCCGCGCATGGCCCCGTTACCCGCCAGTACCGCCTGCACCAGCAGGGCAAGCA
>NZ_JBJTER010000137.1:0-13980 GCF_046093005.1 Aestuariivirga sp. | reverse complement strand
CATTACGGGACGGTGGCGGCGGGATCAAGGGCGGGGGAGGGGGAGACGATGGTTGTCCATCTCACCACGCTGGCTGTCCCACGGTGCTTCGCTTTGACTTGATCGGTCCCTATTCCTCAGCCGTCATGCCAGCGCAGGCTGGCATCCAGCTTTTACTCTGCAGACAAGCTGGACCCCGGCCTTCGCCGGGGTGACGCCTAATCGGAGACGATGGTTCCGTAAGAGCTCAAGCTGCTTTTGTGCCCCCCAAGGTTTTGGCATGGCCCTAAGTGGTCTGGATGTTTTTTCAAAAACCGGCTTTTTTCTCCGGTCCATTCTCCGCTAGAAGCCTTGCCAGGTCTGAGGGAGTGCCGCTGCCGTGCCGTGCCATTTGTCCGTTAATGTCAATGCCATCGCCTATCTGCGCAACCGGCGCGATTTGCCGTGGCCGTCGGTGGTGGAACTCAGCCGGCTGGCGCTGGAGGCGGGGGCGGCGGGCATCACCGTGCATCCGCGGCCCGATGAGCGGCACATCCGCCGCAGCGATGTGACGGACATCAACCGGTTGCTGCGTTCCTCCTTTCCCGGCGCCGAGTTCAACATCGAAGGTTATCCGGATGAGCGCTTCCTGCAACTCGTCGAGGCCGAGAAGCCGGATCAGGTGACGCTGGTGCCGGACGACCCCGGCCAGGCCACCTCTGACCATGGCTGGGACATGGCCGCCAATGCGGGGCTCCTCAAAGACGTGATCGCCCGGCTGCACCGCGGCGGCATGCGGGTGTCGCTGTTCGTCGACCCCGATCCCGCGCGGCCCGCCCAGGCGAAGGCGCTGGGGGCGGACCGGGTGGAGCTGTTCACCGGCCCCTATGGCGCGGCGCTTGAGCCTGAGAACGCGCGGCGCGAGCTGGCCCGCGTGGTGGCGGCGGGCGAGGCGGCGGCGCGGGCCGGCCTCGGCCTCAACGCCGGGCATGACCTGACGCGGGACAACCTCCCGCCGCTGGTGGCCGCGCTGCCCAATCTGCTCGAAGTATCGATCGGCCATGCGGTGACGGCGGACGCGCTGGCCTATGGCATGGCCGAGACAGTGCGGAAATTCCGGGCGGCGATCGGTGACGTCTGATCTGCTGACACTGCTGTCGATCGGCGCCATCCAGCTGATGGCGGTGATCTCGCCGGGCCCCAGCTTCCTGATCACGGCGCGCACCGCGGTGGCGCAATCGCGCGCCGATGGGCTGAAAGTTGCGCTGGGGCTGGGGGCCGGAACGGTGGTGTGGTCCGCCGCCGCGCTGCTGGGCCTCAATGCCGTGTTCCACGCGGTGCCTGCGCTGTTCGTGGCCATGAAGGCGGCGGGCGCGCTGTTCCTGCTCTATATCGCCGGGATGATCTTCCGCCACGCATCCGAGCCGCTCCGCATCGAGGACGGGGCTGAACGCCTGGCCAACCCGTTTCTCAAGGGCTTCCTCGTCCAGATTTCCAACCCCAAGGTGGCGGTATTCTTCGGCTCGATCTTCATCGCCATGCTGCCCCAGCAAGTGCCGCTGTGGATGAGCCTGGCGCTGATCGCCATCGTCAGCTTCAACGAGGTGTGGTGGTATACGGCGGTGGCGCTGTTCTTCGCCGCTCCGCCGGTGCGCCGGTTCTATCTCCGGGCCAAGCCGTGGATCGACCGGGTGACGGGGCTGTTCCTGGGCGCGCTGGGCCTCCGGCTGCTGTGGTCGGCGGGCGATGCGTTGTAATCCGCTGCCGAGTCTTTCCGAAATGTAATGTTTCCCGAATCTTGAAAGACCCCGGCGGCGCGCCCACGTCCCCACCGTCCGGGCCCCTCTGGCGCCGCTCCCCGCGGCGTGATGTCGGACTGAAACACAAAACGACATCGGCAGGGAAAATCATGGACCTTCTCACCTCTTTTCTGTTCGCGGACTGGCTGACCAAGCCGGTCTGGATGTGGCTCATGTTCCTCGGCATCGTGCTGGCGCTGCTGGTCATCGACCTTGGCGTGCTGCACAAGGAACACAAAGAGATTTCGGCGCGCGAGAGCCTGGTGCTCTCTGCGGTCTATATCGGGCTCGGCCTTTCCTTCGGCGGCTGGGTGTGGTGGTCGCTGGGGCCCAATTCCGGCATGGAATATCTCACCGGCTTCGCGGTTGAGAAGGCGCTGGCGATGGACAATGTCTTCGTCATCGCCATGATCTTCGCCTTCTTCGCGGTGCCGCTCAAATATCAGCACCGGGTGCTGTTCTGGGGCATTCTCGGGGTAATCGTGTTGCGCGCGATCATGATCGGCTTCGGCGCGGCCATCGTCAGCGAATTCTCCTGGGTGCTTTACATCTTCGCGGTGTTCCTGATCGCCACCGGCATCAAGATGATCGTCTTCGCCGACCGCGAATATGACGTGGCCAAGAACCCGCTGCTGGCCTTCATGCGCCGCCGCTTCAACGTCACCGACGAGCACCATGGCGAGAAATTCTTTGTGAAGAAGCTGGACCCCGAGACCGGCCGTCTTGCCTGGTTCATGACGCCTCTGTTCCTGGCGCTGATGCTGATCGAGGTGGCGGATGTGATCTTCGCGGTCGACTCGGTGCCGGCGATTTTCGCCATCACCACCGACCCCTTCATCGTCTACACCTCCAACATTTTCGCCATCCTCGGTCTGCGCGCTCTTTATTTCGCGCTGGCCGCCATGGTGAAGCGCTTCCACTATCTCAAGCTGGCGCTGGCGGTGGTGCTGATCTTCATCGGTTCCAAGATCTTCGTGGCGCCTTTGCTCGGGCTGGAGAAGTTCCCGCCCGCCATCTCGCTGGGCGTCACCTTCGGCATCCTCGCCCTGGGCGTGGCCTACAGCCTGTGGAAGACGCGGGGCGCGCCGCGCGAGAAGCTTACCTGAGACGGCACGGCGCCGGGGCGGCGGCCAAGCGCTGCCCCGGTTTTTGCCGCTTGCCTTGCGGCTGAGGCCCCGCTATCTCCCGCGCCAATTCAATTCCAGAGGGATGGACCTATAGCCATGCGCGTTTATTATGACCGTGATGCCGACGTGAACCTGATCAAGGCCAAGAAGGTGGTCATCGTTGGCTATGGCAGCCAGGGCCGCGCCCATGCGCTGAACCTGAAGGACTCGGGCGTAACCAATATCGCCATCGCGCTGAAGCCCGGCTCCGCGACCGCCAAGAAGGTGGAGGCCGACGGCCTCAAGGTGATGACCGTGGCCGAGGCCGCTAAATGGGCCGACCTGATGATGATGGCCACGCCAGACGAGCTCCAGGCCGACATCTACCGCGACGAGATCGCCCCCAATATCCGCGACGGCGCGGCCGTTGCCTTCGCCCATGGCCTCAACATCCATTTCAACCTGATCGAGCCCAAGAAGACCATCGACGTCCTCATGATCGCCCCCAAAGGCCCCGGCCACACGGTGCGCAGCGAATATCAGCGCGGCGGCGGCGTGCCCTGCCTGATCGCCATCCACCATGACGCCTCGGGCAACGCCCATGACATCGCGCTGTCCTATGCCTCGGGCGTGGGGGGCGGGCGCTCCGGCATCATCGAGTCGACGTTCAAGGACGAATGCGAGACCGACCTGTTCGGCGAGCAGGTCGTGCTGTGCGGCGGCCTCGTGGAGCTGATCCGGGCGGGCTACGAGACGCTGGTGGAAGCCGGTTACGCGCCCGAGATGGCCTATTTCGAGTGCCTGCACGAAGTGAAGCTGATCGTCGACCTGATCTATGAAGGCGGCATCGCCAATATGAACTATTCGATCTCCAACACCGCCGAGTGGGGTGAATATGTCACCGGCCCGCGCATCATCACCGACGCCACCAAGCAGGAAATGCGCCGCGTGCTGAAGGACATCCAGACCGGCAAGTTCACCTCCGAGTGGATGCAGGAATATCGCGCAGGCGCCGCGCGCTTCAAGGCCATCCGCCGCATGAATGACGCCCACAACATCGAGGAGGTGGGCGAGAAGCTCCGCGCCATGATGCCGTGGATCGCCAAGAACAAGCTGGTGGACAAGACGAGGAATTAGGCGCGTCGGGGGTTGCCCGGCCAGCCCGCAAACACTGATCATGCCCGGGCTTGACCCGGGCATCCTCTTTTTCGGCAGCGCCCGCGATGATGGGGGGCTCAAGCCCGGCCATGATGAGGAGAGGGGGACGGTTTGACCGTGGTGTCCTCCGCAAAACTGGAAGGAAGGTGACGCCATGACCCTCGAAACCGACATCGCGCAGATCGCGCGGCAGGAGGAGGCGCTTCGGTTCCACGGCTTCAGCGAGGCCGATGCCTGGGCGCTGGGCAGCCTGATGCGCCAGGCGGCGGTGGAGCAGGCGCTGCCCTTCGTGATCGACATCCGCATCGGCAACCGGCCGCTGTTCTACACCGCACTTCCCGGTTCAACGCCGGAGAACCCGGACTGGGTGCGGCGCAAGGCCAATACCGTCTCCCGTTTTCACAAATCCTCCTACCGGGTGGGCCGCGAATATCAGCTGCAGGGCAAGGCCTTCGACGCCTCGCGCGGCATCGACCCGATGGACCATGCCATGGCGGGCGGCGGCTTTCCCATTCACCTTGCCGGCACCGGCGTGGTGGGGGCGGTCACCGTGTCCGGCGTGCCGCAGCGCCAGGACCATGAATTCGTGGTGGAGATGCTCTGCCGCTTCCTGAAGCAGGATTACCGCGGCCTTGCGCTGGGCCCTGAAGCCGCGTGATCGAGTTCAGCCTGCTGTTCTTCCTGGTGGCCGGGGCGGCAGCCTTCTTCGTCGGCGCCTCGAAGGGCGGGCTTCCCATGGTGGGTGTGCTGGGCGTGCCGCTGCTGGCGCTGGTCATGCCGCCGGTTGCCGCCGCCGCGCTGCTGCTGCCCGTGTATATCGTGAGCGACATGGTGGGCCTGTGGGCCTATCGCAAGCAATACAGTGGCCGCAACCTGGCGATCCTGGTGCCGGCCATGATCGGCGGGGTGGGGCTGGGCTGGGCCACGGCGCGCATCACCGAGGAATGGATGGTGACGCTGCTCGTCGGACTGGTAGGACTTTATTACTGTGCCACCGTGGTGCTCCGGAAAGCCGATGCGCCGCCCCGGCCCGCCGATGTGCCGCGCGGCGTGTTCTGGGGGGCGATTGCCGGCTTCACCAGCTTTGTCTCGCACACCGGCGGGCCGCCCTACCAGACCTATGTGCTGCCGCAGCGGCTGCCGAAGATGGTGTTCGCAGGGACCAGCACAATCGTTTTCGCGATCATCAACCTTGTAAAAGTCATTCCTTACTGGGCGCTGGGGCAGTTCAACGTGAGCAATCTCGAGGTGGCTGCCATGCTCTCGCCGGTGGCTGTCGTCGGGGCGCTTCTGGGCTACAAGCTCACCACCGTCATCCCCGAGAAGCTGTTCTACCGGCTGGTCGAGGTGGCGCTGTTCCTGATCTCGCTCAAGCTGGTCTATGGGGCGCTGACGTCATGAAGCTTCCCTTCCATACCTATGACGTGTTCACCAACCGCCGCTTCGGCGGCAACCCGCTGGCCATCGTCGAGGAGGCGGATGCGCTGACGGACGCGCAGATGCAGACGATCGCCCGGGAGTTCAACCTCTCGGAGACGATCTTTGTGCGCAGTCCGAAGGACCCGGCGCATGCGGCCAGCGTGCGGATCTTTTTTCCTACGGCGGAGATCCCCTTCGCCGGCCACCCGACGGTGGGCTGCGCCATTCATCTGGCGCAGAAGAAACACAAGCCGGGCTGCGCGTTCGAGACCTCCTTGGTGCTTGAGGAGGTGGCGGGCCTCGTGCCGGTGAAGGTTTCGCGTATCGGCGATGTGCCGCGCGCCCAGTTCACCGCGCCGGTGACGCCTTTTGCGGTGAATGTTCCATTGCCGCCGCTGGAGGACATGGCGCGGGGCCTGGGGATTGACGCATCCGATATCGGCTTCGGATCGCATGCGATGCGGGTGTTGCAGGGCGGCCCGCGTTTTCTCTACGTGCCCATAAACAACCGCGAGGCGCTCGCCCGGGCGCGGCCCTGTGAACCCTATTGGACTGACAACTTCCGTGGCCTCGGGACGGTTATGGCCTATATCTATACGCGCGGGGGCGATCACCCCGAGACAGCTTTCCGTGCCCGGGCCCTGGCGCCCGGCGAGGGCATTCCGGAGGACCCCGCCACCGGCTCCGCCACCGCCATTCTTGCCGCGCAACTGCTTGCCGCGGGCGGGCTGGCCGAAGGCACAAGCCGGTTCAGGCTGGAGCAGGGCTATGAGATGGGCCGTCCGTCCGATCTCTGGCTGGAGGCCGATGTTGCGGCTGCGAAGCTGGCGGCGGTGCGGGTGGCCGGACAGGCCGTGCAAATCATGTCGGGTGTGCTAGAAGCCTGACGGGGACACGAAGCGATGGCATGGCCGGGGGAGGGCGATCCGCCAATGAAGACCATTCTGCTGATCGCGCATTTCATCGCCATTGCCACCGGCACCGGCATGAGCATCGCCAATTACATCAATATCCGGATTGCGGCGGGCGAACAGGGCGAGCGCCGCGCCGCGCTCGCCTTCCTGCGCCGGGTGCTGGCCCGCATCGCCGACATTGTGATCCTCGCCATCTGGATCACCGGCATCGGCCTGTGGCTGAACCTGCCGCCGGACGCGGAACCCAATGTGTGGTTCATGGTCAAGGTGGGGTTTGTCGTGCTGCTCACCCTCTGCCATGGGCTCGCCCGCATGACGGCGGGCAGGATGATGCGCACCGGCGACCAGTCGCTCTACCCGCGCCTCGAACTCCTGGTGGCGGGCGTGTGGATGTCGGCGCTGTTCGCCATCATCCTGGCGGTGCTGGCCTTCGAGAGCTGACGGCGGTTACTGATCGCCCAGCATGGCATTGGCCTCCGACAGCACGTCATTGGCCTCTTCCTCATTGCCCGCCGCGCATAGCCCGGCGGCCTGGGCGCGCATGTCCTGAAGCTGGGCCATGGCATCCGGATCGATCTGCGCCGCCGCGAGCGCGGTGTCGAACTCCTTCAGATGATCGGCGCAGGACTGGGCCAGGCCGGGCGTCGCTGACAGGGCAAGAAGGCCGATCCCGAGAAAAATCGCTTTCATGAACTGCTTCCTGAATTTGTACCACCGCCATACCGCGCAATTCCAGAAACGCCAAGTGCGCGATCCGCGCCGGTATCGCCGCCCGGGACGGCGGAACCCCGGCGGCGGAAGCGCCCCGGATCCTCCGACACTACGAAACGGGTTTGCAAACCAATTCGATGGCGTCTGGCGGAGGGGGAGGGATTCGAACCCCCGGAGGGCGTGAACCCTCAACGGTTTTCAAGACCGCCGCAATCGACCGCTCTGCCACCCCTCCGGCCGGCGCGGAATCATCTAGCAGCCTTCGCCCGCCGTCTCAATGCCAAGCCTTCATCACTCCGCGTAAGACGGGTCCTCGGCGTCGAGGATTTCCTTCATTTCCGCGAAATGCGATTTGAACTGCTCGCGGTCGGCCTCCCATTCCTGGGCGGTCTTCTCGGCGATCGCCGGGCTCATCACATGCAGCTTCTCGCCGGTCGAATAGGCGAGCACCAGGTTGCGGCAGGCGCGTTCCAGGTAATAGGTGAGGTCGAAGGCCTCGGCCACGGTCTCCGCGCAGACGAGCACGCCGTGGTTGCCCATCATCATGATCTGCCGGTTGCCGAGGATGCGGCCCAGCCGGTCGCCCTCCTCGTCGGTATTGGCCATGCCGCCGTAATCCATGTCGGTGGCGATGCGGTTGTAGAAGCGGGCGGTGTTCTGGTCGATCGGCAGGATTTCCGGATTGGCGAGCGAGGCCACCGCCGTGGCATAGGGCGGATGCAGATGGATGATGCAGCGGGCCTGCGGAACGGTGGCATGCATGCGGCCATGGATGCACCAGGCGGTAAGGTCTGGCGCGTCCGGCCGGTTCATGGTTTCGGGATCCTTCGAATCGAGCAGCAGAAGCTCCGAGGCCTTGATCCGCGAGAAATGCCGCCAGCGCGGGTTCATCAGGAACTTGCTGCCATCCGCCGATACCGCGAGGCTCAAATGATTGGCCACCGCTTCATGCCAGTCATATCTGGCGGCGAGCCGGAAAGCCGCCGCAAGGTCGACACGCAATTGCCATTCGTCGGTTTCAAGAGTGCGCGCAGTCTTGAGCGTTGCGAGGTTTCCCATCATAATCTCCTGTACTGAAGCGACGAGGATAGCCTGTCCCCGGCGGCCCGGCAATCGGGCTGGCGCCGGGCGCGGACAGGGGAGGCTGAGGGTGGTTGGAAAGCAAGTGATGCTGGCGGCCATGGCCGGCGCGCTCCTGACGGCGCCGGCCCAGGCGGGGAGCGATGCGACCGGGACCTGGCGGATGGCCAATGGCAAGGTGACGGTCAAGGTGACCCGCTGCGGCGCCAACCTTTGCGGCAAGGTGGTGGGCCTGCGCAAACCCCGCGACGATAAGGGGCGGCCGCGCCTCGACAAGGAAAATCCCAACCCGTCCTTGCGGTCCCGTCCGGTGATCGGGCTCACCATTCTGCGCAACATGCGCGCCGATGGCGAAGGCTATTGGACCGGCACCATCTACAACCCCGATGACGGCAAGACCTACAGCTCCTATATGACGCTTCAGAATGCCCGGACCATGAAAGTCGACGGCTGTGTGGCCATGGTATTCTGCCGCTCGATGAAATTTGTGAAACTGGACTGACGGCCCTGCCGATGCTGCTCCGCACTGTGCTCGCCTGCCTGATGCTCGCCGCCGCCGGCTTTTCCGCGGCGGCCCAGACCCTCAAGAGCTTGCCGTTCGACAAGCAGATGACGCTCGCCAAGGTGGGCGATGTCGATGCCCAGTATGAGGTTGGCGCGGCCTATGAGGCCGGTAATGGCGTGGCCCGCGACGAGGCCGAGGCGGCGCGCTGGTTCCGCGAAGCCGCGTTGCAAGGGAATGTTGAGGCGCAGTACCGCCTCGCTAATCTCGTATCACGCGGCGCCAGGGGCCTGAAGCAGGACAATGCGACGGCCATCAAGCTCTATCAGGATGCGGCTGCCAAAGGCTACGCGCCCGCCATGAATGCGCTGGGCCGCGCCTATCAGCAGGGGCGGGGCCTGGACGTGGACCTGGCCAGGGCCGCCGAATGGTACCGCAAGGCGGCTGACCTCAAGCTGGCCGATGCCGAAAACAATCTGGGCATGCTCTACCTCGAGGGCAAGGGCGTGACCCGTGACGTGGCGCAGGCCTTCCAGCTCTTCGCGCGCGCGGCGGCCCAGAACGACCCCTGGGGCCTCAACAATCTGGGCGGCATGTATGAAATGGGCTGGGGAACCGCCGCCGATGCCACCCGGGCGCTGGATCTCTATGAACAGGCGCTGGCCGCCGGCAATGCCCAGGCGCAGCAGAACATCGACCGGCTGACCGCCAGCCGGCGAGACGCCGAGTAAGGCTTACTTAACCATACTTTCCAACGAAACATTTACCGCCGGGCGGGCAAACTCAATCGTTGTCTATCCATTGTGGCCTTCGGGACGGGGCCTCGAAGCGGAACGGTCATTCATGTTCAAGTTTGCGCGCAACCTGTTGGTGCTGCTCGCCGTTGGCGTGGCGCTGGCCAGCTGCTCGCCGTTCGGCAAGCAGGCGAGCCGCGATCCCTTCGCGGGCAAAGGCAGCCCTGTCTATCCTGGTAAGGGGCCGGTACCGTGGGGCGGGGGCCGCTATCACGTCGGCAAGCCCTATCAGGTGGCGGGCCGCTGGTTCACCCCGAAGGAGCAGCCCAATTATGACAAGAAGGGGCTTGCTTCCTGGTATGGCGAGGATTTCAACCGGCGCAAGACCTCCAACGGCGAGTGGTTCGACATGACCCGCCTGACCGCCGCGCATGCCACGCTGCCGCTGCCGAGATATGTTAAAGTGACCAATCTCGAAAACGGCCGCGACGTGATCTTGCGCGTCAACGACCGCGGGCCCTTCGTCGACACCCGCGTCATCGACGTTTCCAAACAGGCCGCGAAAGCCCTGGACTTCAAGCATCGGGGCACGGTGAAGGTGAGGGTGCAGTACATCGGGCCAGCGCCGCTCAACGACAACGGCGCGCATCTGCTGGCCATGAACAAGGAACTCGACCGCGGCACGCCGATGCGCAAGATGATCGCCGCCGCCGACCGCCGCAAGGGCAAGGCGCCGCCGGCGGATGTGATGGTGGCGGAAGCCAAACCGAAGATTAAGGCCGCGCCGGAGGAAACCGTGGCGGTTGCTGAAACCGTGGCTTTCACGCCGCCCGCGCCAGATGAAACCGCATATGAAGTGACCTATTTCGTTCAAATCGGGTCTTTCTCCGATGGCGAGAATGCGGCGCGTGTGCGTGACCAGTTCGCCGCCGTCTGGCCGGTCCAGTTCATCGAACTCTCCGGCGCGTCGGGTCCGGTCTACCGGGTACGGCTGGGTCCAATCTCGCACAGCGAGGATGCCCAGACGGCACTGGCCGATGCCCAGGCGGCGGGCTTCGGCGATGCCAGGCTGATCCGCAACCAGGCGGTCCAGGCCGCGCTGCAGTAGCCCGCTTTGCAGGCTCCACGTTGATTTCGGCGGGCAAGGCTTCTAGCCTTACCGGTATGTTTCGAGCACTCCTCGTCATGTTCTGCGCCGCGCTGCTGCTGGCGGGGCTTTCGCCCGGCGAGGCGCAGACCCCTGATGGCTATCAAACCAAAGCGCGGCAGGCCATCCTGATCGATGCGCGGACCGGCCGTGTGCTGTTCGAGAAGGATGCCGATGCGCTGATTCCGCCCGCCAGCATGAGCAAGCTGATGACCATGATCATGGTGTTCGAGCAGCTGGAGGCGGGCAAGCTCAGCCTCGACCAGACCCTGACGGTGAATGAGGATGCCTGGCGGCGCGGCGGCGCCATGTCTGGCGGCTCCACCATGTACGCCGAACTCAACTCGGCGATTCGTGTCGAGGACCTGATCAAGGGCGCCGTGGTGCAGTCGGCCAATGACGCCTGCATCGTCTTCGCGGACAATCTCGCCGGCAGCGAAAGCGCCTTCGCGGCCCAGATGACGGAACGTGCCCATACCCTGGGCGCCAAGACCGCAAGTTTCCGCAATGCCACCGGCCTGCCGCAGGACGGGCACCAAATGAGCGTGCGCGACCTGGCGGTGATGGCCCGTCACATCATCACCGCCTTTCCCGCGCGCTACCGCTATTATTCGATGCCGGAGTTCACCTGGAACAAGATCAGGCAGCAGAACCGCAATCCGCTGCTCAAGGACTATCCCGGCGCCGATGGCATGAAGACCGGCTACACCAAGGAGGCCGGCTACGGTCTGGTGGGCTCAGCGATGCGGGACGGACGGCGGCTGATCATGGTGATCGCCGGCCTCAAGAGCATCAATGAGCGCCGCCAGGAAGCGCAGAACCTGCTTGATTGGGGCTTCCGGCAGTTTCGCAGCGTCGATGTCTATGCCAAGGGCGACCGTGTTGGAAAGGCGCGCGTCTGGGGCGGCAACAGCCGTACCGTCGATCTTCTGGCCACTGCCGGTGTTCAGGTGGCACTCACCGCCCAGGAGCAGGAGACGGCGGAAGTAAAGCTCGCCTACACCGGACCGTTGATCGCGCCAGTCGAGGCTGGCCGTGAGGTGGGCGCGGTGCGGTTCATCGTCGATGGCCTGACGGTGGCCGAAGTGCCGGTCGCCACCGCCAGCGCGGTTCCTGAACAGACCTCCATGTGGTCACGGGCGGTCGATTCGCTGTTCATCATGATCTTCGGCAGCTAGATGGCTGGCCGGTTTATCACCTTTGAGGGCGGCGAGGGCTCCGGCAAGTCAACCCAGATCCGCAGGCTGGCCGATCGGCTGATCGTGGCTGGGCGGGATGTGCTGGTGACGCGTGAGCCCGGCGGCACGCCGGAGGCCGAGGCGATCCGCGCCCTGCTGGTCTCGGGCGACGTGGCGCGCTGGACGCCCAGGGCCGAGGCGCTGCTCAACACCGCGGCGCGCGAGCAGCATCTGACCCAGGTGATCCGCCCGGCGCTGGCCCTGGGCAAGACGGTGCTCTGCGACCGTTTCATGGATTCGACCCGCGCCTATCAGGGCTTTGCGGGGGGCTGCGAGATGAGCTTCATCGACGCGCTCGAACAGGCGGTGGTGGGCGGCACAAGGCCTGACCTGACCCTGATTTTCGACCTCGACCCGGCGCTGGGGCTGGCGCGCGCCAAGAGCCGCGGCGACCACCGTTCGGAAGACCGCTATGAGCGGAAGGGCATGGCGTTTCATGAGAAGCTGCGCGCCGGATTTCTCGAAATCCAGCGTAACGATCCCCGGCGCTGCCGGCTGATCGATGCGTCGCGGGACGTGGAAACCGTGGCCGCCGCTGTCTGGGCGGCGGTGAACGGGGCAGGGTGATGGCCGAGGAGTTCCGCGATCCCCGCGAGGTTGACTGGCATCCGCGCCGCGCCCAGACGCTGGTGGGCCATGAGGCGGCCGAGGCACGGCTGCTCCAGGCCTGCCAATCGGAAAAGCTGCATCACGCCTGGCTGATCACCGGGGCGGAAGGAATCGGCAAGGCAACGCTGGCCTATCGTTTCGCCAAATTTCTGCTGCAGGCGCCGACCGCGGCCGAGGCCAAAGCCCATGGCGGGCTCCATGTTTCGCCCGAGTCGCATGTGTTCCGGCAGGTGGCGGCGGGCGCCCACCCCGATCTCCTGGCGGTTCAGCGCGGCGTCGATTACCGCAACAAGCGCCTCAAGACCGAACTGGCGGTCGAGGACGCGCGCGCCGCGCCGGAGTTCTTCTCGCGCACCGCGGCGGGCGGCGGCTGGCGGATCGCCGTCGTCGACAGCGCCGATGAACTCAATGCCGCCTCCGCCAATGCGCTGCTGAAAGTGATCGAGGAGCCGCCGCGGCGGAGCCTGTTCCTCATCGTCTGCAACAACCTGGGGCGGCTGCTTCCCACGCTGCGCTCCCGCTGCCTGACGCTGCCGCTGTCGCCGCTGAGCGATGCGCAAACGCTTGCGGTGTTACGAAGCCTTCCGGAGAAAGCGCTGGAGGGTAAGCAGGACTCGCTTACCGAGGCGGTCGCCCTCAGCAAGGGAAGCCCGGGCAAGGCGCTGCGACTGGCGGGCTCGCTGGGTGCGCAAGCTTTCGCCGCGTTCCAGAAGCGCGCCAGGCTCTCGCCCGCCGTTGCCGTGGAGATCGGCGCGGCGTTTTCGGGCCGCGAGACCGCCGAGGACTTCCACATGTTCTGCGACCTGCTGGTGGGCTGGACCGGCGAGCAGGCGCGCGCCGCCGGTCTGTCGGGGCAGGGGGCGGCGCTGGCCGCCGCGCATGATGACATCAACTCTTCCCTCCGGCAGGCGGATGCCCTAAACCTCGACCGCCGTCAGACGGTCACCGATGCGCTGATGCGCCTCGAAGAGGCCTTCCGGGCCTCCTGAAACCCTTTCGAACGAAGCCACATGCCGAAACCCAAATTCTACATCACCACGGCCATTCCCTATGCTAACGGCGCGCCGCACATCGGCCACGCCTATGAGCGGATCGCCACCGACGCCATCGCCCGCTTCAAGCGGCTCGATGGCTATGACGTGCTGTTCGTCACCGGCATGGACGAGCATGGCCAGAAGATGCAGCAGACGGCGGCCCGCGAGGGGCTGACGCCGCAGCAGCTGGCCGACCGCACCGCCGCCCAGTTCGAGCAGATGGGCGAGGAGCTGAACGCGCGCGCCGACGACATCCTTCGCACCACCTCAGAGCGCCACAAGCGCTCGGTGCAGGAAGTGTGGCGGCGCATGGCCGCCAACGGCGACATCTATCTCTCCACCTATTCCGGCTGGTATTCGGTGCGCGACGAAGCCTTTTATGGCGAGGACGAAACCGAAATCCGCGACGGCCGGCGCTTTGCCATCAAGACCGGCACGCCGGTCGAATGGGTGGAGGAGGAGAGCTATTTCTTCCGGCTCTCAGCCTATGCGGACAAGCTGCTCGAGCTTTATGAGAAGCGCTTGCCATCGCGGATTTCGATCTCGTCCTCACCATAGAAGGCTTCGTCGC
>NZ_JBJTER010000136.1:0-2162 GCF_046093005.1 Aestuariivirga sp. | reverse complement strand
GGAAAATGGGCAATCCACCCGTCGCAGATCGCGCTCGCCAATGAGGTGATGAGTCCATCGGAGGCCGAGGTCACCCGGGCGCGCCGCATCCTGGAGGCGATGAAGGAAGCAGAAGCGCAGGGCAAGGGCGCCGTTTCGCTCGATGGCCGGCTGATCGACTATGCCTCGATCCGCCAGGCGCAGGTGCTGGTGGGAAAAGGCCGCGCAGATCGCCGCCGCCTGACTCACGTGTCCTTCATCAGGCGCAGCGCATCATAAATGGCGGCGTGGGTATTCCGCGCCGCCACCGCATCGCCGATCCGGTAGAGCCGGAAACCGGCGGGACCGCCATTGATCATTTGTGGCCGTCCGTCGATCAGCGCGTCGTAATCGACCGCGCCCAGATTCTCAGAAAGCGGTTTCAGGTCGAAATAGAGGTCAGCCAAAGGCTGGGTGCCGTGATTGACGACGATCTGATCAACATGGCGCTCCTGCCGCAGGCTGGCGAGATAGTCTGATCCAACCACTGCCTTGAGCCGGTTGCCGTGCCGCTCCGCCGCCAGCAGCTTGTAGGTGACGGTGAAGGTGACCGCCTTGTCCTGCAGCGCCCGCATGTAGGGCACCAGGTTCATGCCCATCACCTCCGGCGCGAAGCTGCGGTCGGGCGTCATGATTTCGACGGTCGATCCTGCTTCCGCAAGAAACTGCGCGGCCTGCATGGCCGTGTGGTCGCCGGCATCGTCATAGAGCAGCACATGGGCGCCGGGCTTCACATCGCCAGAGAGAATGTCCCAGGCCGAGACGGTAAGGTCGTTGCCACTTTCCAGCACGTCCTTCTCCGGCAGGCCGCCGGTGGCGATCACCACCACGTCGGGCTTCTCGGCCAGCACATCGGCGGCCTCTGCATAGGTGTTGAAGCGGAAGGCCACATCGCGGGCGGCGCATTGCGCCATGCGCCAGTCGATGATGCCGATCATCTCAGCCCGGCGCCTGGTCATGGCGGTGAGGCGCACCTGGCCTCCGGGCTGGCCGGCCGCCTCGAAAACCATGACCTCATGGCCGCGCTCGGCCGCCACGCGGGCCGCCTCCAGTCCGCCTGGCCCCGCGCCGACCACCACCACGCGTTTGCGGTGCGTGGCGGGAGCGATCACATGCGGCATCGTCTCTTCGCGCCCGGTGGCAGGGTTGTGCATGCACAGCGCCATGGCGCCCTGATAGATACGGTCAAGACAATAGGTGGCGCCGACGCAAGGGCGGATGTCATGCTCGCGGCCTTCCATGATCTTGCGGACGATATGCGGGTCCGCCATGTGGGCGCGCGTCATGCCCACCATGTCGAGCTGGCCCGACGCCACCGCGTATCGCGCCGTGGCGACATCGGGGATGCGCGCCGCGTGGAAAGTGGGCATGCCCACTTCCCTTCGGATCATGCCGGCGAAATCGACATGCGGGGCTGATCGCATGCCCTGCACCGGGATGACACCGGTGAGCGCCGCATCGGTGTGGATGCGGCCGCGGATGATGTTGAGGAAATCGGCCAGACCAGACGCCTTGAAGCGGCGGGCCATCTCCAGGCCTTCGGCCGCGCTGATCCCGCCTTGCTCTTCTTCATCAGCGGTATAGCGCACGCCCAGCAGGAACTCAGGCCCCACGCGCTTGCGGCAGGCCTCCAGCACATCCATGGCGAAGCGCAGCCGGTTGTCGAAGCTGCCGCCATAGGGGTGCGCCAGCGTGTTGGTGAGCGGGCTTACGAACTGGTCCATCAGGTGGCCGTAGCATTCGAACTCCACGCCATCGAGGCCCGCCGCCTTCATGCGCTCGGCGGCATCGGCATAGTCTTCGATGATGCGGGCGATGTCCCAGTCCTCGATGATCTTCGGGAAGGCGCGGTGAGCGGGCTCGCGCGACGGGCCAGCGCCCACCACCGGCAGCCAGTCGCCCTTGTCCCAGCGTGTACGGCGGCCGAGATGGGTGAGCTGGATCATCACCGCCGCGCCAGCCTCATGGCAATCGTCGGCCAGCCTCTTCATCCAGCCGACCACTTCATCCTTGTAGGCGAGGATATTGTTGAACACCGGCGGGCTGTCCTTCGAGACGGCGGCGGAGCCCGCCGTCATGGTCAGCGCAACGCCCGCCCTGGCGCGCTCGAGGTGGTAGAGGCGGTAACGGTCCTTCGGCATGCC
>NZ_JBJTER010000135.1:0-35747 GCF_046093005.1 Aestuariivirga sp. | reverse complement strand
GCCGCCATGGGGGGAATTCGCACCCTCTGCCACGTTTATCCCTAGTCTCTCACGGCAGACCCTTTCGGGGCTGTCCGGAATAGGGTTCGCTGCATCCCTAGTTTTGGGGCCTATCTTTGAGGGACGACTTTCAACACTCTGCATCAGCCATTAGCAGACAATGCTTGTCCCTGACGTGTCCTTTAGAGGACGCACAATCCAGAAGTGTTTCGATAGGGCGCTGCATAACCGCCTTATCGAACAGGGTTGAAAACTTCAAGAAAGCCTCTTGCGGAAAACCAAATCGGCGGCCAAATAATTGTCGGTCCCTTCATCGATTTTCTTGCTGTTAAAACCAAGAGGTGAAGATGAAGGACGGCAATCACTCACTCAAGATCAAGGCCAAGAGCTTCGAGGCCACCGCTCATGGATGGGGTGGGCTGCTAACACTGGTGCTGCTCGTGGCGCTGGTCGCTTCCGGTATGGCAATGGGATGGTGGCACCTTCCTGGCTGAGGGTGGCGGTGCCGCCATGGGGGGAATTCGCACCCTCTGCCACGTTTATCCTTAGTCTCTCACGGCAGACCCTCTTGGAGTTCTCCGGGGTAGTGCCTTTCACTTACCCAGTCTGAGGGGTATAAGAGGAGGGGTATCAGTAGGGGTATACCTCCGAGGGCCATCTTTCAAGTTATTGATTTCAAAGAAATTTTTGCAGTGCAAAATAGGTGGCTGGGGGACTAGGATTCGAACCTAGACTAGCGGAGTCAGAGTCCGCGGTCCTACCGTTAGACGATCCCCCAACGGATTTGGCTGGCGGGTGATAGCGGCGAAGCTGCGGGGGCGCAAGAGGCTTGTCCCGATGCCGCTGGCCCGGGCCTCAGCCGCGGAACTGGCGGAGCAGCCGCGCCAGGCTCTGGATGTCCTCGCCATGTGTGGCGAAGCCAGCCTCCGTCTGAGCCTCGGCGCCGCCGAACTCGAAGCCGGGGCCGTCGGGCGTGCGGTTCTGGCTGCGCCAGCGCTGCACGATGTCCTGCAGGAAGTTGCCGTCCGGCAGTTCCCGCGCCCAGCTGCGGGTGAAGGAGGCTGAGCTGCTCATCGGCAGATCCTCCGGCGCGATCTCATCGATCTTGATGCGGGCGGGCAGGCCCACGCCCTCGCCGAAGGCGATCAACTCGCCCATGCCCATGGCGGGCATGACGTCGAGGAGGCTGGCCGCGGCATCGGAGACGCCGGCCCGCAGGATCTGCTGATCGCGCTCATTGGCCAGCCGCATCGAAAAGATGGTGCTGCACTGCGAGAGGATGGTCGCGTCGAGCTCTGCTGGCCGCTGTGAAACGATGCCAAGCGAAACGCCGTATTTCCGGCCTTCCTTGGCGATCCGCGCGATCGCCCGCTTGGCCGGTTCGAAGCCCGATGACTTGCCGGCCGGCACATAGCGGTGGGCCTCCTCGCAAACAAAAGTCAGTGGAATGCGGCCGGCGCTCCAGATGCCGAAATCAAAGGCCAGCCTGGCCAGCACCGAGACCACGACATTGATGATCTCTGACGGCAAACCGCCCAGCTCGACGATGGCGATGGGCTTGCCACTGACGGGAATGCGGAACAGCCGCGACAGCACCTGGGACATGGTGTCCTCGACGGTGAGCGAGCTGAACATGAAACCATAGCGGGGGTCGCGGTTGATGGCCTCAAGCCGCGCCTTAAGCCGTTTGCAGGGCGCCGGATCGCCCTGCGGACCCAGCTTTTCCAGCCGTTCCTCGAGAATGGCGATCAGGTCGGACGAGCGGTAGGGAATGGGCGTGTCGACGCCAACCGCGGCGGGATCCATCGCCGTCTCGCGGTGGCGGCCGGGCGCTGCCCGCTCACGCCGCCGGTTCTTCATGTAGCGCAGCTTGGCGATGGGGATGATATCGCGCAGAATCTCGATATCGGCTTCGCGGCTGGTCGGCTGGCCGATCAGGATTTCCACGATCTCCTCGAAAGTGAGAAGCCAGAACGGCAGGTTCAGGTCAGCGGGTGTGATCACCTCGGCCATGTCCTTGAAGGCAGCCGCGTATTCGCGGTGAATGTCGAGCAAGAGCAGATGGCCGTGCGGGCTCTTTTCGAGGATCCGGCGCAGCAGCAGCGCCAGCGTGCAGGACTTGCCGGTGCCGGTGGCGCCGAGAATGGCGAAATGCTTGCCCAGCAGGTCATCAACCTTGACCATCGCGGGGATCGAGCGGTCCTGGGCGATGTGGCCCATCCGGATCGCAGTTCCGGAATCGCAGGCATAGGCCTTCTCAAGTTCTTCTTTCGAGGCGCGCATCGCCACATCGCCGAGCGCCGGATAGCAGGAAATGCCGCGGCGGAAGGACAGCGCCGCGCCAGAGGCATCTTTCGGCAACTCGCCAAGGAACTCGACCTCGACGATGCGCAATTCCGCTTCGCCGGCCGCGTGGCTCGGCACGGGCGACGACATCGCCGATACGATGCAAAGGCAGATCGCGCGGGGCGTGTCGACCCGCAGCAGCGTGCCGATCTCCGGCGTCTTGGCGCGCGGGTCGCCATCCTGGTCAACGAGGATTACCGCATGCGCGCCGGCCACCGATACGATGCGCCCGACGCGGCGTAGCTCCTGCACGGCCTGCTGGGCCTGGTCGTGGATGGTCATCGATCTTGCACTCTCACTCGTAGTCCTCGCCCGTCGCCAGCGGGAATTTGACGCTGACCCGGGTGCCGCGGCCCTTCTGGGAGTCAATCCGCAAGTCACCGCCATGGAGCTTGGCCAGGGCGAGCGCGATGGGCAGTCCCAGACCGGTTCCTTCGTGCCGCCTGTTGAAGCCGGTCTCGACCTGTCCGAACGGCCGGAGCGCCGTCTGCACCTCGTCAGGAGACATGCCGATGCCCGTATCGGCAACCGTAAGCAGTGCGAACCCGGCGCTTTCCTGTGTCACCGTGATGTCAACCTGGCCATGGGCGGGCGTGAACTTCACCGCGTTGCCGACGAGATTGATGAGAATCTGCTTCAGCCGCAGCGCGTCTCCCAGCAGCGGTGGCATCGCCTCCGCCACGCTGCTCGTCATGGCGATCTCCTTCTCGCGCGCCTTGGCGCCGAGGATCAGCAGGCAGGAGGTCAGGATGGGGCCGATATCCACCGGCTCCCGGGTGACGGAAAGCTTACCCGCCTGAACCTTTGAAATATCGAGGATGCTGTTGATCAGTTCCAGCAAGTGTTCGGCGGCCTGCTTGATGTAGCCGGTGTACTGGTGGACCTTGTCCGGGCTCGTGGCCGTTCCGGTATGCAGCATGTCGGAAAAGCCGATGATGGCGTTAAGCGGCGTGCGCAGTTCATGGCTCATGTTGGCGATGAACTCGGACTTCGCCTTGGACGCCAGTTCGGCGTCAACCTTCGCGGCCTTGAGGGCCAGTGCCTGTTTGCGCTGGATGGTCGCGAGGCCCATGTGCTCCGCGTACTCGCTGAGCAGCGAGCCGCTCTTCAACCGCCGTGAGCCAGACCCATACATCGCATATCCGGAAATTTGACCGCAGTTTGGCTGCCCACGTCTCAACGGCAGGTTAATGGGCTTGCCAGGCATCGCTTTGATTTTTCTTTGAGGCTGCGCCGTGAACCTGTTAGAATTGCGCTAACGCAATGTTTAGGATACCGGCGCCGCCGCTCCGCTTCGCCGTCGAGCGCCTCCGGTTTCCGAAGGATAGAGAACGTGGATGCTGCCAGCAGGCCGGAGCCCAGGCGGGCCCGGCGTCATTCTGGTGGCGGGCCGGCAGTGCGCCGTCCCGCCCCCTCGCGTGAGCCGCCGCCGGGCGGACTCTATGGCGCGCTTGATCTCGGCACCAACAATTGCCGGCTGCTGATCGCCACGCCGTCCGAACATGGTTTCTCGGTGGTTGATGCGTTTTCGCGCATCGTCCGGCTGGGCGAAGGGCTGAGCCAGACCGGGCGGCTGGGCGAAGCGGCCATGGCCCGCACCATCGACGCCCTGCGGGTCTGCGCCAACAAGCTGCGCTGGCGCAAGGTGAAGCGCGCACGGCTGGTTGCAACCGAGGCCTGCCGCACGGCCGCCAACGGCCCCGCCTTCATCGACCGCGTGCGGGCCGAGACCGGCCTCGACCTCGAGATCATCGACCGCGAGACCGAAGCCTCGCTCGCCGCCATGGGGGCTGAGCCGCTGGTCGACCGCCAGGCGGAAACCGCGCTGGTGTTCGACATCGGCGGCGGCTCCACCGAGATGCTGTGGATGCGCCGCGCGGGCGCGCGTTTCGAGACCGTGGCCTGGACCTCGCTCGCCGCGGGTGTGGTCACCATTTCCGAGCGCTTCGGCGGAGGTGTCGACGTGACGCCGCAATCTTTCGCGGCGATGCGCGCCCATCTTCAGCCCATGCTGCGGGAGTTCGCGGCGCAGGTGGCTGCCGCGACAGGCGCGCCGTCTCCGGTGCCGTCCCATCTGCTTGGCACCTCCGGCACGGTCACCACCATCGCCGGGGTGCAGTTGGGCCTTGCGCGCTATGACCGCACCAGGGTCGATGGCTGCTGGCTTGGCAGCGCCGAGATTGGCGCCGTCACCGAGCGGCTGTTGGGCCTCAGCTATGCCGAGCGCGCCGCCAACCCCTGCATCGGCCGCGAACGCGCTGATCTGGTGCTGGCCGGTTGCGCTATCCTTGAGGAAATCCGCCTGGCCTTTCCGGCCGGGCGCATCCGGGTTGCCGACCGCGGCCTGCGCGAGGGCATCCTGGCCATGCTGATGCGCGACGACGCCGCTCCGGGAGGTGCGCCATGAGCCGGCCCGGCAGCGGCAAGAAGCCGGGCACCCGCCTCAAGGTGCGTGTCAAGACCGGCAAGGGCCGCACCGTTTCGCAGAAGATCTGGCTGGAGCGCCAGCTCAATGACCCTTACGTGCAGGAGGCGAAACGGCTGGGCTACCGCTCGCGCGCCGCCTTCAAGCTGATCGAGATCGACGACAAGTACCGCTTCCTCAAGCCCGGCGGCCGGGTGATCGACCTCGGCGCCGCGCCCGGCGGTTGGAGCCAGGTGGCGGTAAAACGCGTGAAGGCCGACGCGGGCCGCGGCAAGGTGATCGCCATCGACATGCATGGCATGGACCCGATCCCGGCGGTGACCATCTTCAAGAAGGATTTCCTCGAGGACGACGCGCCGGGCCTGCTGATCGCGGCGCTGGGCGGCGAGAAGGCCGATTGCGTTCTCTCCGACATGGCGGCGCACGCCACCGGCCACCGCCAGACCGATCACATCCAGATCATGGCGCTGGCGGAGGCGGGGTATGACTTTGCGCGGCAGGTGCTGAAGCCGGGCGGGACTTATCTCGCCAAGGTGCTGCGCGGCGGCACCGAGGGCGAGATGCTGAAGACGATGAAGAAGGATTTTTCCTCCGTCCGCCATGTGAAGCCGATGGCCAGCCGCGATGATTCAGCCGAGCTCTTTGTGCTCGCCATGGGCTTCCGGGGCGGCGCGACTAGTCCTTGACCGCCCGCATTTCATCGCCGCCGTCATTGGCCTGGCGGGCTCTTTCCCGGAATGGCATCAGCAGCAGCCGCGGCAGGCCGAGTTGGGCGGGCGAGCGCCATTCCTCAAGGCCCAGTTGGACGCCCAGCTGCCCCTTGGACGGGGCATGCAGCATGGTGCCGCACAGCCGGTCCCAGACCGACAGGAAGAAGCCATAGTTCGAATTGGTTTCGTGAATGATGGTTGAATGGTGCACCCGGTGCATGTCCGGCGTGCACACCACATAGCGAAGATACCTGTCCAGCTTCTCCGGCAAGGCGATGTTGCCATGGGTGAACACGGCGGCCCCGTTCAGCACCGCCTCGAAAGCGATCACCACCCACGGATCGATGCCCAGCGCGGCCACCAGCGCCGCCTTGTAGATCATCGAAATCACAATCTCCAAAGGGTGGAAGCGGATGCCAGTCGTCAGGTCGACGTCGAGATCGGCGTGATGCACCTGGTGCAGCCGCCAGAAGGCGGGCAAAGCGTGCGACATGACATGCTGGAGATAGATCGCGAAATCGAGAATGATGAAGCCCGCCGCCGCTTCAAGCCACCACGGCCAGCCGAGATAGCCGAACAGCCCCCAGCCATGCTCTTGCGCGTAGACCGCCGTGGCGAATGCCGCAGCGCCCACCGTCAGGCGCTGCACCACGATGTTGATGCTCAGGATGCCGATATTGGTGAGCCAGCGGCCCTGCCAGCCCGCCGCCTTGTCGCGTTTCGGCAAGACGATCTCGAGGATCGCCACGGTGACGAACACGCCGAGGAATATGCCGAGCCGCAGAGCCGCTTCCATGCTTGCACCGTGAGCCTGAGCCGCGCCGTCAGTTGGCGCCGGTTACCAGCGGATAGTCCCTGGCGTCGGCGCTCGACCAATCCCACATCGAGCCCGCGTAGTTCCTGGCCTTGATGCCGGCGTTGGCGAGAACCGCGGTCACGAAGCCGGAGCGGATACCGCCGGTGCAATAGGAAATCACTTCCGTGTCTGGCGAAATGCCAAGCGCGGCGAGCCTGGCCTTCACCTGGTCGGGCGGCAGCACATCGCCGTCCGCGTCCAGGAAATCCTTGTAGAAGATGTGCCGCGCTCCCGGCACATGCCCGCCCCGCGCCTCGCCGTAGGGTGTTTCGCCGGCATATTCCCTCGGTTCGCGGGTGTCGAGAATGGCCACGTTCTTGTCGCCCAGCTTCTGGCGCAACTCCTCCTTGGTGATTTCGAAATCGGAAACCCGCTTCACTTCGAACTCGCCCTTGCCGCTGACGGGCGCGATGCCGGGATCGCCATCACGGGTCAGAGCGGCAATGCCGCCGTCGACAAAGAAGGCCGCCGGGTGGCCCAGCGTGCGCAAGGTCCAGACGATGCGGCCATCCTCGCCCCAGCCGTTCAGGGAATCAGCAACGACCACGACCGGCTTGCCGGACGACACGCCGAGGCGCTCGACGCGCCGCTTCAGTTCTGCGTCATCCTCCAGAAGCTGGCCCTTCTGGGCTTTGGATTCCTTCGTGAAATAGGGCCATTCGACCGCTACGGCATTGGCCAGTGGCGAAGCCTTCTTGAGGTCGGCGCCGCGCACATCGAGGACGACGGCGCCGCCGGCGATCAGTTTACGGGCATCCGCCGCGGGGATCACCCAGGCGTTTGGAAAGAGCTGCGAATTGGCCTGTTGCGCGGCTATGGCGGGGCGCAGCGCAATTGGCGTGGCCACGAGCGCGGCGGCCGCCAGGGCCGATATCACCAAGCGGCGGCGGGAGTGTGAAACGCGGGCAGTTGTCATGGTCTTCTCCTGTTGAGGGTGTTGCCGCCACCGAAACACGCCCGGCCAGAACGGGGATGTTCCGAAAAGCGCAGCTTGATAGTCTATGCATTTAGTAGAGTATAAGGCTTTGCCCATCAGGAACATTGAGTCTTTTTCAGCGCCCGCATTAGTTTTGTTGCGGGTGTGGCCTTACCATTCGGTGTGATGCCGGCGGTTGCGATGGCCTGACTGACCGCGCATGGCGGTATTCCGCCAGGCCGTGAAATCCGCCGTGAACTCGTCGCGCGCGGCGTCATCGCGCCATTCCGGCGTGATAGCGTTGTCGAAGATGCCATCAGCCATGCGATCCAGCCGATGGCGCATCTCGGCGAAGAAGTTCCGGCCTCTGGACATGAGACTTGTCATCTCAGGCCACCGCGAGTTGCGGCAGGTCGGACGCCGCTTCTGTCCTGAGCCAGTCGATGAAATGCGAAACCTTGGGCAGGTTCAGCTTGGCGCGCGGCGCGACGATGTAATAGGCGAAATCGACCTTCACTTGCGATGGGAACGGCTGGACCAGCCTTCCCTGCCGCAGGTCGCGGGCGGCGAGCGCGGTCTTGGCGAGGCCGACGCCGCGGCCCAGAATGGCAGCTTCGATGACCAGGCTCGACTGGTTGAAGCGCGGCCCGCGCGCCGCATCGATGTGCTTTGCCCCGGCGGCGCTCAGCCACATTTCCCAGTTGGGGCAGGACGGATCGTTGTCGGGGCTGTCGTCATGCAGGAGCGTGGCTTCCACCAGGTCGGATGGCGCATAGAAGGGACCATGCTCCATGAGGAACTCCGGGCTGCACACGGGAACGACGCTCTCGGTCAGCAGCTGTTCGACGGCGACGTCGGAATAGCGTCCGGCGCCATAGCGGATGGCGATATCGACGCCGTCCTTCACGAAATCCACAAGCTGCATGGAGGCCGAGACATGCACATCGATCTCGGGATGGGCGGATTGAAACGCGCCAAGCCGCGGCAGCAGCCATTTGGCGGCGAAGGAGGGCGCCACGCTGACGCTGAGCACGCCCGCCTCGCCCAGCGAGTCGATCGCGTCCATGGCCGCGCAGAGCCGCGCAAAACCTTCGCGCAGGTCACGCAAGCCAGCGGCGCCCGCGTCAGTCAGCGCCAGGCCGCGCCCGTTGCGCATGAACAATGGCAGTCCGACATGATCTTCCAGAATGCGGATCTGGTGGCTGACGGCGGCTGGCGTGACGCGGAGCTCATTGGCGGCCACCGAGATGCTCATGTGGCGCGCCGCGGTTTCGAAGGCGCGGAGAGCGTTGAGGGGCGGAAGGCTGCGTCGCATGACTATAAATCCTACCAAGTGTATAGGATTTTGATATCACTCACCCGGGCGCTTGGCAAGAGTTGTCAAGAAAGAAAAAGGGGCCGCCGTCTTAACCGGCGGCCCAAGTCCGGGGAGGAAACAGTGCCGTGCTGATCGCAAGAACAGCATGGCGGCACTCCCGTTGTAGCATGCGCACCGCGCAGCCTTGACTGAGAAGAATTGAGGTGAGGCGCCGGAATGGCTCAGCAATGCGCCGGGCTTATCCGCCTGCTGCCTGGCATTCATCACCACGGGCCGCGCCCTGAGCCTGAAGGCGATGTTGCCGAACACCGTCAAATGCCGGAACAGGCAACGGGAAAGGGCGCCGGTTTGACCCGGCGCCCCTGATGGAACTGCTCAGTAGCAGGGCGGATAGGGATAGTAGCCGCAGGCCGGCGGCGGATAGGCCGGCGGCGGGTAGTAGGCCGGCGGCGGGTAGTAAGCGGGCGGCGGGTAGACGGGCGCGCCGTACCAGCCATGATGGCCATGCACCACAACGCCATTCGGCAATACCGCCCACGAGTCGATGAACAGCGCGGCCGCACCCTTGGCGCCCTTGAGATCGCCTTCCAGAACCTTGGCGTCAAAGGTCAGGTTACCGCCTTCGAACTTGGGGTTCGAGATGGTCACCACCGCGTCAGTGACACCCACCTCACTGCCGCCAAGTATCGAAATGGTGGCGTTCGGCGGGTCTTTCGCGAAGCTGTCCACGCCGTCGCCCCAGCGGGCCAGGAACATGTCCATCGATTCATGGCCGGCGGCGCGCATCGGCCGGTCGGCGAAGACGATCACGTTGGTGCTGACGCCGGTCAGCGTCAGCTTGCCGTCGGCCAGCGTGGCGCCGTCGGCGTTGATGACGCCCAGTGACGGGACGGGGGCAGGGTGGGTGACCTTGCCGATGGTCTTGGCCAGCGGCTCATGCGGGTTCGCCGGCGCGGCGGCGTGGGCGCCAATGGCCGCCACAGCCAGCCCGGTGGCCAGCACCGCGGCGCGCGCGAGAGATGTCAGTTTCATGCGAATTCTCCATGGCTGAGACGGTAGGCTTGCCATCCCGGCCGCCAGTGCAGTTGGACTGGCGCCCGGGACGTGGATTGCACTTTAAAGGGAACCATAACACAATTCACCGGCAATCTTGCGCCGATATCGCGGCCACCCGCCGTGCCCTGAGGAACGTGGCTCCCCTTCGTCACGCGATATCGAACCATGTGTCTCGCGCCAAGCGCTGATTTCCGACGCACTTTGGAAGGTGTTCGCGACCTTGGCCTGGCGGCATAAGCGCTCCGATTGAGAGTGTTTAGATATCAGTTGACGGCGACGGGCGAATCGAGTGTAAAGTGATGCATAAACAGGCAACGGGAGAAACCAGCATGTCAGGGGAGAAGTTCGGCGCGTTCATCCGGGCGCGGCGTGAGGCGAAGGAGATCGGCTTGCGCGAGATGGCAAAAATGATCGGCGTAAGTCCGACCTATGTTTCGAAGGTCGAGCGCGACGAGTTTCCGCCACCCGCCGAGGACAAGGTTCGGCTGATTGCCGGGGTGATCGGCTGCGATGTTGATGAGCTTCTGGCGCGGGCGGGCAAGGTCGCCACCGATCTGTCGGACATTATCAAGCGCAACCCGGTCGAAGTCGCGGCGCTGCTGCGGACAACCAAGGGCCTGACGGCGGACGAACTCACGCGGTTGGCTCGCGAGGCGCAGAAGACGAAGTACAAGTAAAGGCCTGAATGGCGGTGGATTTTGAAATGATGCAAATGAGGATGAAAACGCGATGGGATTGAAAGTTGCCTATGTGTCCGAGGAGGCGATTGAAAAGGATGCCCAAGCACTCCTTGCCGACTACGCGCTGAAACACAGGATACGGATCGAAGCCCCGATCCCGATCGACGCCATCATCGAAAAGCACTTGAAGATCAGCATCGAGTTCGATGACACGCACCGGCTGTTCGGCGTGCCGCGTTCCGGCCTCGGCTTCGATCCCGATATCCTCGGCGCGATCTTCTTCGACCAGAAGCGGATCGTGATCGACGAAAGCCTCGATCCCGACGCCAATCCCTCCAAGGAAGGGCGCTATCGTTACACGGCGGCGCATGAAGTCGGCCATTGGCGGCTTCATCGTGGATTGTTCGGCAAAGACCCGGCGCAGACATCGCTTCTCGAACCGAATGCCGCGCCGAGCGTTGTTTGTCGAACCAGCCAGGCGAGGGAGCGGATCGAGTTTCAGGCCGATCTTTATGCTTCTTGTGTGCTGATGCCGCGAGAATCGGTGTTCGCCGCCTGGGATGAGGCTTTCCCCGACCGAAAGCAGCGTGTGCTTCAACCCGCGACGCCGATGGACCATCCTTGTGTAGAAATCGAGCGCATGACGAACGAGCATGGCAAGTCCTACGGCGACGCTGCCGACGACCTTGTTCTGGAACAATTTGTGAGACCTCTCGCTCAGAAGTTTGGTGTTTCGCCGATCGCCATGCGCATCCGCCTCGAAAGGCTCGGGCTCCTGCACCGCACGGTGCCGTTGCAGCGCCTTCTCACTGATCGCGCGTGAACCCCTTTTTTGAGGAGATCGTTAAGTGTCAACTGAACGAAGGCAAATCACGAAACAGGAGCGGGAACCCGCCGCGTTCGAGACGCGCGACTTCTATCTTGCCTGCTTCCTGCGCTGCTCGGGTTACGAGCTCCAGGGCCTTCGCTCGGAAGGGCCGCGCAAAGTCTTCGTGTTTCGGGATCGGGCCTCGCGGCGTGAAGACGTCATCGCTTTCTATGGCGACGCGACAAGCGTTCGTCCCTTGGCTTTCGCCGCCACCATCAAGGACATGAAAGGACTGCTCCACAATGGCTGAACCGTAAGACAACAGGCCGTTCCAGCGCGCCAAGAGCGGACAGGTCCGCGAAGCCCTCGACCGTCTCGAAGGTCTTGTCGTCGATGGCCTGAAGCACGGCTTCTTCGACTACTCGATCGCCTGCGAGGTTGCAAACGGCGGCAAGCGGCAACTCGTGATCCGCGCTGGCAAAAGCCACAAGTTCACGATCCCCGAACATGAGGTGCCGCTGCTCTAGTGACGCCAAGCGGCGATCCCTGAGACGGGGACGCCAAACGATGCAAACCCCTTTGGGCACAACGTCATCGGTGGGAATCCGAGACCGGAGGCCAGGAGCACGGAGCGGCGGAACCGCCCGTGAGGCTTTCGATGAAACGTCTCGATGCTGCAAACGACAATTATTTGGGGCGGCAGATCGCCCATACCCGCGAAATCTGGCAACCGCGCATGGGCCGCGACCTCAACGACGAGGACGCGCGGCAAATCCTTCATTCTGTCACCGGCTTCTTCGGCGTCCTGGCCGAATGGCGGCGCGCCGAATTGCTCGCCGCTAATGATAGCGCTGCGCCGGTCGAATCGAACGACGGCGAGGTGCGTCATGACCGCTGAAACCATCGCCAAAGCCCTTGGCGGGCATCGCGTGGGCGCAACCTGGATGGCGCGCTGCCCGGCTCATGACGATTCAAGCCCGAGCCTCGCGATCAGCGCGGGCAGGCACGGCAAGGTGCTGGTGCGTTGCCATGCCGGTTGCGAACAGCGCGACGTAATCGCCGCCCTTTCAGAGCACGGCTTGTGGGACGCGACCGCCAGGCACCATCGCGGCATTGCCCGAAAGCACCGGAAAAACACTAGCCCCGAACCCGATTCCGATGCCAAGGCGCGCACCGAGGCCGCGCTTGCGGTCTGGCGGGCCTCGCGAGACATCGCGGGCTCGCTCGCCGAAACCTATCTGCGATCGCGCGGGATTGAGCTTTCGCCGCTGCCAAGTTTGCGTTTCCATCCCGGCCTGAAGCACGCGTCGGGCGGCGTCTGGCCTGCCATGGTCGCGCTGGTGGTGCATGGTGAGACCGGCGAAGCCCTTGGCGCGCCATCGAGATCGACGCGACCGGGTGGCGCATCGTTGACAATCCGCCCATTCGCTTCCGGCGCGCCTCCGGTATGAAGGCGATGCCGATCCCGGTCAGTGGCGGCTCGATCGAAACCTTGCGCTCTTTCCTCAATGTGCAGACGGACGCCGATTTCGTGCTGGTGGTCGCCTGGGCGCTGGCGTGCCTTCGCAATCGCGGTCCCTATCCGGTCATCGTGCTGTCGGGCGAGCAAGGTTCGGCCAAGTCCACCTTTTCCGCCATCTTGCGGGCGCTGCTCGATCCGAACACCGCACCGCTTCGCGCTTTACCGCGTGAGGATCGGGACCTGTTCATCGCCGCCAGCAACGGCCATGTGCTGGCCTTTGATAATGTCTCGGGCTTGCCCGCCTGGATATCGGACACGCTTTGCCGCCTCACCACGGGAGGCGGCTTCGCGGTGCGCCAACTCTATTCCGATCAGGATGAAGTGCTATTCGACGCCGCGCGCCCGGTGATCCTCAACGGGATCGAGGATATCGTCACGAGGCCCGATCTGGCCGATCGCGCCGTTTTCCTGACGCTGGAACCGATCCCCGAGGAACGCCGCCGCCCGGAGCAGGACTTGTGGGCGGCGTTCGAGGCCGAACGCCCGCGCCTCCTCGGCGTGCTGCTCGATGCGGTAGCGAAGGGGCTCGCCGAATTGCCACGCACGAAGCTCGCCAAGCTGCCACGCATGGCGGACTTCGCCCTGTGGGCGACCGCCTGCGAAACCGCGCTCTGGCCCGCGGGTACGTTCTGGTCGGCCTATTGCGGCAACCGTGACGAGGCGGTGGATGGCGTGATCGACGCCGATCCGGTCGCCGCAGCCGTTCGGGCCTTAATGCTGACGCGGACGGAGTGGACGGGAACCGCCTCGGACCTTCTGGGCGCCCTTGCCGAAATGGCGGGCGAGCGTGTTGCCAAGTCGAAGACCTGGCCCGATAGCCCTCGGGCGCTGGCGGGCCGCTTGCGCCGGGCGGCGACCTTCCTGCGCAAGGTCGGCATCGACATCGGCTTCGAGCGCGAAGGGCGGGCGCGGACACGGATGATCCGCATCACCACGACCGGGCAGCCTGGCTGCATTCGCCATGCTGGCCCGCCTGGCACGCCAGCCGGAAGGCTGAGGCTGTCGCCGCTCTTTTGAACTTCGAGATTCACGAGACGAGGACATTGCCATGACCGCAAAGAAGCCCGCCAACACGCCGACAACCGTGGTCGCCGACGACCCTGAAGATCGAAAAGGGCGGCTGAAGGACATCGGTGGATCGCTATCCGATCACTGGAACAACATGCTCGCCAACCAGGCTGTGCAAGCCTTGTGGCTGAAGAACTCAAGCGCCGAGGAACGCGACAAGAAGCTAAGCGCCACTGTCGCGGCGCTGATGGGCATCGCGCCCAAGGACGAACTGGAAGGCATGATGGCGGCGCAACTGGTCGCCGCTCACAACGCCGCGATGGAATGCTACCGGCGCGCCATGATCGGCGAGCAGACCGTTGAGGGGCGGCGCGAGAACCTAGCGCAAGCCAACAAGTTGTCCCGCACCTATGCGGCGCTGGTCGAAGCCCTCAACCGCCATCGCGGCAAGGGCCAGCAAAAGGTCACCGTCGAACACGTCCATGTCCATGCGGGTGGGCAAGCGGTGGTCGGCATGGTCACCGCACCCGGTCAGCCGGGGGGTGGGGACGCCAGCAAATTCGAGGAACAACCCCATGCAAAGCAGATTGCCCATGCACCTGAGCCCGCGATGCCATGCCCGGACCCGAGCTGGGACGCCGTGCCGATCGCCCCCGATGACGAACGGGCGCTGCCGGATGCACGGCGGCAAGGCCAAGGGCGCGCCGAAGGGCAATAGCCACGCCTTCAAGCATGGCCGATACACCGCCGAACACATCGCGGAACGCCGCCACTTCTCAGACCTGTTGCGCGACATGAAAGGCTTCAACGACGAACTGGACGGTAAGGAATGAACCGGCCCGGCTTCTGAAGTCAGGCCCGCCCGTTTAGGTTCTTCCCGGCGATTGGCCTATGCGGGCGGCGGCAGCGCGGGCTTTCGCCAGTGGCAGACGTGCGAACTGGGTTCGCTCCCGCTTGAGGTTCGCGGGTTCGCACTTGGCTTCGCGGTTGCACCGACCGATGGGTAGTTCGGCACATCGACGGGTTGGTAGGGGGCGGCTCTGATCAAGCACTGGTGCGCCCCGCTTCGATGGCGATCAACGCCAGATCGCGATAGCGCGCCATCGCCTTGGGGCTTGTCGAAACCGGGTTGATCTCGATGGCCGTGAGGCCTTCGACATCGCCCGCCTCGGCAAGCGCTACCAGCTTGGCGAGCTTCGCCCGAAACCGCGCATGGGTCGGCTTGGAGAAATCCGGCGCTGCCGGAAGCGCGCCCGCCTGCGCCTGCTCGATGATCGCCTTGCGCTTGCCGGTCTTCGGGACGCTCGGCCAACAAGCAGCATTCGTTTGTGCAATAGGGTGATTGGCCAGCGCCGGATCGGTGATGCTGATGGCGGTCTCGCTTTCGGTGATCGCCCGCCAGCCGAAGCGGCCATCGGGCGTCTTGAACACTTCGAACTCGCCGGGCTTCAACCCGGCACGCTGCGCACCGCGCTGGGCGTTAAACTTCTTGTCGTAGGTTGTGGCTTCCGTGGTCATGGTCGTGTTCCTTCAGGATTGGTTTCCGTTCGCGGTGATAAGCGCCGAGCGGCCATTCAAAGTCGGGTGTTCCCGACGTTGAGCGAGTTAAGACCCGGGACTTCGGCCCAAGCCCCAGTCCCCTGGGCGGTGACGCCGTAGATCAGCGGCAGGCGCTTACCGAACGGGCTGGGGTTCTCGGCAACGAGGCGCATCGCCTCGATCCGCGCATCTTCAAGGGTCGGCGCGCTAGCCCGGGCGTAGCGCCCGGTTCCGAGGAACAGGGCAACGTCGAAGCGAACGGCTTGGGCGAGGACCGCCGCGTTGGCGGCGTCGGCGGGATGAACTTTGCGGCGTTTCATGAGCGATCTCGGTGGGTTACGGGATCGCAGACAGCCTCGACGCCGGAACGGGAGCAACCGCTAAGTTGCTGATTTATTGGGGTCTGTCGGGCGGGTTTGGTATCAGCCTGCCAGCAAGACCGACGTCATTATGCCCAATTCGCGTTTTTGGGCATAATGCTCTTGCTTTCGGTCGGGCACGACGGCACTATGCGTAAAATTCAGATTTGGGCATAACCGCCAGTGAAGCCGCTCAGCCTTGCCCATCAGACCATGTTCTCGGACTTGATCCAGCGATGCCTCGATGCCGAGTTTGAGGAGACGTTTCCCGAGAACGGCTCGTTCTCCAAGGTGAAAGGCGCGAACGGCCAACTGTTCTGGTACTACAAGGGCTACAACCGCGGCGAAGCGAATGCCGACAGCAAGCGCTTCTCAAAATATGTTGGCCCGGTCGCCGACCCGGACGTAACGGCACGGGTGGAGCGCTTCCAGAGAGTCAAAGCCAACTATCGCGAACGCCGTTCACTCGTCACCTCTCTCACCGCGGCAGGATTGCCTTCACCTCCTGCGCTCGTTGGCGACATCGTTGATGTCCTATGGCGAGCTGGCCTGTTTCGTCTGCATGCCGTTCTGGTCGGCACCGCCGCTTTCCAGACTTATGCTGGGCTGCTCGGCGTGCGACTACCAAGCGCGCCGCTCATGACGGGCGATGTCGACTTCGCCCAATTCCATTCGATTTCCGTTTCGGTCGACGATTCCATTCCCCCCGTGCTCGAAGCCCTGCGGCAGGTGGACTCGACATTCCGGGAAATCCCGAGCCTCGCAAATCCGAGGGCGACAACGAGCTTCAGCAATGCAGCGGGCTTCAAGGTTGAATTCCTCACGCCGAACCGAAGCAAGGACGACTTTGCGGGCGAACCGGCAGCGATGCCAGCGCTTGGCGGCGCCTCCGCGCAACCCCTTCGCTATCTCGATTTTCTGATCCATCAGCCAGTCCGTTCGGTGCTTCTGCACAAGGGTGGCGTCGCGGTTCTCGTTCCCGCACCGGAGCGGTTCGCGGTCCACAAGATGATCGTTTCCGAATTGCGCCGCACCGACCGCGACAGCGCGAGCAAGGCCCGCAAGGATCTCGAACAGGCGTCAGTGATGATCGAAGCGCTTGCGAACAGTTCATCCAGGCTTGATCTCGGCCTCGCTTACATCGAAGCGCGCGACCGTGGACAGAAATGGCGCGAGGCGCTGGAGGGGGCGAGAAAAAAGCTCTCGAACTCTCTATTGGAAGGTGAGCTAGACACAGCAATTCAGGAAGCGGGAGCACAAGATGCGAAGTATTGATCTGTTTTCATGCCCCTCGCAGATGTATATTGATCGCAATTCCAAGATTCTACAGACCGGAACCAACACGACTTTTGCGTCTTGCGCAAATACTCATCTGGATTTCTTGCAACAGTGACCAGTCACACAAAAACAATAATGTCTGGAATTCGAGACAACCACTCCCGGGGAAGTGTGGCTGATTTCCTCAGGGAAAAAGTGTCGGCCGGCAGCGAGCTGTCGGTGGTTTCCGCATACTTCACGATCCACGCCTATCAGGCGCTCCGCGAGAAACTTGATCCCGTTCGAAGGGTTCGCTTCCTGTTCGGTGAGCCGCGTTTCATCGGTTCACTTGACCCCGAAAAGACCGAGCGGAAGCGATTTGCAATTGAGGACGACGGTCTGGAACTCGCAAACCGCCTACAGCAAAGGCAGGTCGCTTTCGATTGCGCGCGCTGGCTCGACGAAAAAGTCGATATCCGTTCAGTTCTCGATGCGAACTTCGTGCACGGGAAGATGTATCACGTCGATGATGGCCGTCGCGAACACGCGATTGTCGGCAGTTCAAATTTCACGCGCCGAGGTTTGGGCATATCGAGTACGCCGAACATCGAGCTAAACCTGATTGTCGACGGCGATCGAGATCGAACGGATCTGAAGGCATGGTTCGACACAATCTGGGATGACGAGAGGCTCGTGTCTGACGTCAAGGACGAGGTTCTGCGCTATCTTGAGCAGCTCTACGTTAATCACGCGCCAGAGTTCGTCTACTTCAAGACGCTTTATCACGTCTTCGAACGCTTTATCTCAGGCCAGGACGCCGACGCGGCTCTTTTTGAGCAGACCGCGATCATTGATACCGAAATCTGGAAAGCGTTGTTCGATTTCCAGAAAGACGGCGTGAAGGGAGCGATCCACAAGATCAACGCTCACAATGGCTGCATCCTGGCCGATAGCGTAGGGCTCGGAAAAACCTATTCGGCGCTAGCCGTCATCAAATACTTTGAGCTTCGAAATCAGCGAGTCTTGGTACTTTGCCCCAAAAAACTGCGCGATAATTGGACAGTTTACCTTGATCGTAACAATAGTGAGCTAAATCCCTTTCTAAAGGATCAGTTTGGATACATGGTTTTGTCTCACACCGATTTATCGCGGGAAACGGGAAAAGTTGATGGTGTCGATCTATCAACGATCAGCTGGGGCAACTTCGATCTGATCGTGATCGATGAATCTCACAACTTTAGAAACAACACCAAGGGCAAACGCGACGAAGACGGGAACATCGTTCGGAAAAGCCGGTACGAGCGGCTGATGGACGATGTGATCAAGAAGGGCGTGAAGACCAAAATTCTCTTGCTGTCAGCAACCCCGGTCAACAACGACCTCCGCGATCTGCGCAACCAAATCTATTTTGTCACCGAGGGCCGAGACGCAGCCTTTGCGCCTGATCTGGCTATCAACAGCATCAAGGACACGCTGGCGACGGCGCAGAAAACGTTCATGGAATGGGCGCGTCGCAGCGGAGAGCGCGATGCCCGTGATCTCATGGATCGGCTGCCCGCGTCGTTTTTCACACTTCTGGACGAGCTCACGATTGCACGGTCCCGAAACCACATTAAGAAGTACTATCGCGCCTCGCTCGAAAAGATCGGGCATTTTCCCAAGCGCCGAAAGCCCGGATCGATATTCTCAGACATCGACCTGAAAGGCCGGTTTCTGTCCTACGATCGGCTGAACGACGAAATTTCCAAGTACGAACTGTCGCTATTCAACCCCTCGCGCTACGTGCTGCCGGTTTATGCAGTGCAATACGAGGAACGCAAAATCGCAAATTTTTCGCAAGCCAATCGTGAAAAATTCCTGATCGGCATGATCAAGGTCAACTTCCTGAAGCGGCTGGAAAGTTCTGTTCACGCTTTTGCCATCACGATGGAAAGAACTGTCTCAAAGATCGAGGCGCTTGAAGAGAGGCTGCGCGCATACAAAGAGCACGCGAAGGCAGCCGAAGAAGCGCTTCAGCCCGATCTGTTTGCCGCCGAAGACGAGGATGACGACGATCTCACCCAGGCTTTTCAAGTGGGCTCGAAACTCAAGTTCGAAATGGCCCACCTCGATGTCGATCGTTGGCTAAAGGATCTCGCAACAGACAAACAGCAGCTGTCACTCCTTTCCGATGCCGCCCAGGCGGTTGATACGACGCGCGACGCGAAGCTGGCGAAGCTCAAGGAATTGATCGAGCAGAAGGTTCGGCACCCGGATCGCAACAGTCAAGGCGAAGAGAACCGCAAGGTGATCGTGTTCTGTGCGTTCGCCGACACGGCGGCCTATCTCTATGAGGCGCTGGAGCCCTGGGCGCGGAAGACGTTGGGGCTTCACATCGCGCTTGTGTCAGGCGGCTCCAAACCGAACCGCACGACCTTCGGCAAAGCCGAAATCTCGCAGATCCTCTCCAACTTTTCGCCTCGCGCCAAGCAGCGCGCGAAGATCAAGTCGATGCCGCAAGACGGCGAGATCGATATTTTGATCGCGACCGACTGTATCGCGGAAGGTCAGAACCTTCAGGATTGCGACTATCTCATCAACTACGACATCCACTGGAACCCGGTTCGGATCATCCAGCGTTTCGGGCGCATCGATCGTATCGGCAGCCTCAATCATGAAATCCAGCTCGTGAATTTCTGGCCGACACCCGACCTCAACAAATACATCAACCTGAAAAGCCGGGTCGAGGCGCGCATGGCGCTCGTCGATATCGCCGCGACCAACGAAGATAACGTCCTGAACGCCAAGGATATCGAGGAACTCGTACAAAACGATCTTCGATATCGCGACAAGCAATTGCTGCGGCTGAAGGATGAGGTGCTCGATCTTGAGGACTTCAACGAAACTGTCGCGCTCAACGAATTCACGCTCGACGATTTTCGTGCCGAACTGCTGGGCTTCATCGAGGCGAACCGCGAGCGCCTGGAAGACGCGCCGCTCGGGCTCTATGCGGTCGTGCCGCCCCATGCCGAGCACCAGTCTATCCAGCCGGGCACGATCTACTGCCTCAAGCAACGCGTGCCCTCGGCGGGCGGCGAAACGGTCAACCCGTTGCAGCCTTATTTTCTGGTCTATGTCCGCGAGACGGGAGAGGTGCGCTACAATTTCACGGCACCCAAGCAGGTGCTGGAAATCTTCCGCGCGCTCTGCCAGGGCAAGACCGAACCCTATGCCAAGCTGTGCGAGCTGTTCGACGCGCAAACAGATGATGGCAAGGACATGCAGCGTTATAGCGCGCTACTGGAGTCCGCGATCAGCGCCATCGCCTCGCAGTCGGACAAGAAGAACCTCGGCAACCTCTTTGCCGGCCGTGGAGGCAAGCTGGTTGACGATACCAAGCTGCCGAAAACGTCGACCGATTTCGATCTCGTCACATGGCTGGTCATCATGAAGCCCGAGGAGACCGGTAATGAGTGATACCCGGTCGAAGGTTCAGGCGGCGCTGACGGCGCTCGCAAGTCAGACCACCAAGGAAGCCGCAACCGAGCTGTTTGGCGCGCTGGGTTATGCCAGCCGCAAAGCAGTCGATCTTGACGGCGCTCCTGCGTCTTTCCTCAAGTTCGTTGATCGCGACGGCAAGCTGGCGGCCAAGCGCGAAGCGCAGGTCGATAAATGGCAGCGCGTCGACTTCCTGTTCCAGCTCACCAACGACGAACTTCCGATCCTGGCTCAAGGCACGCCTGATATGTTCTCGGGCCACCAGGATTATCGCACTTCGATCATCGAATCCTTCGTGTTCCTCGCCATCGAATTAACGGATGAAGAATGGAGCCGAGGCGCGCTTGCCGGCATCACGCGCGAGGTCAATCGGCTCTTCCCGATGCCTGCCGTCATATTGTTCAAACATGGCGGGTTGGCTTCGCTCGCCGTCATCGACCGTCGTCCAAACAAGAGGGATGGCTCGCGCGATGTCGTCGAGAAGCGTATCTCAATCGTCAAGGATATCAACCTTGCATCCCCCCATCCCGGGCATACAGCTATCTTATGCGACATCGCACTAAGTAATGTGAATGTGCGTGGACGAGGCAAGCCCACCAATTTTCGTGAACTTTACGACGGCTGGATCGATGCGCTGTCTGCTCAGACGCTGAACAAGAAATTCTATGGCGAACTTGTAAATTGGTATTTCTGGTCCGTCACGCAGGTCACGTTCCCGACCTCGGCACTCGAGATCGATGAAAACAAGCCCAATGAGCAGAACCAGATCGCCGTCATAAGGATGCTGACCAGATTGATTTTCGTTTGGTTTATCAAAGAAAAGAAGCTCGTCCCTGCTGAGCTTTTTGATACCACGGAACTTGACAAGCTATTGAACGAAAATGTTGCGAAGAATGGCGAAGGCTGCGCTTTTTACAAGGCGATTCTACAAAATTTGTTCTTCGCGACTCTAAACACTGATTCAGATCGCAAGTTCAAAAGCAAGAAGCAACCGGGTGGCCTGGATAGCCAGCGCCTCGTTCACAACGTTTACCGCTACCACTCTAGCTTTCGTGATCCCGAGGCAGCGCTCAAGCTGTTCGATGACGTGCCTTTCCTCAATGGCGGCCTGTTCGAATGTCTTGACCGCGAAGTCACTGATCGCGAGCTTGGCCGGAATCCAAGGCTGCGCAGTCGCCTCGTGAAGGAGGGAAACCGTGAGCTTATTCGCGTTGATGGATTCTCCGACTATCCAAAGAACCCGCTGAACGTTCCAAACAAGATTTTCTTCTCGAAGGAGATATCTGTCCAGCCGAGTGATGAACACGACCCGTTGAATGGTAAGCCTTACAAGGCGATGGGCCTGATCGAGCTCTTCTCCCGCTACAAGTTCACGGTCGAAGAGAACATGCCGGAAGAGGAAGAGGTCGCGCTCGATCCCGAACTGCTCGGCAAGGTGTTCGAGAACCTGCTGGCCAACTACAACGCCGATACACGCACCACAGCGCGCAAGAAATCCGGCTCGTTCTACACCCCGCGCGAAGTGGTCGACTACATGGTCGATGAGGCGCTGGTCGCCTATTTTGAGCGGCGGCTGGTGGCGAAGCCTGCTGCGCCCACAACGGGCAAGCCGCGCCAGCAGGCGCTGGACATGGTGATGCCGGGCGAGTTCGACCTCACCGGCAGGCCACCACTGCACGGCGCGCGAGACGCGACTGCCAGCGATCTCGGTACGCGCCTGCGCAAACTGATGTCCTACAAGGAGAGCGGCAACCCTTTTTCGAATGCTGAGACCAATGAACTGATCGCGGCTATCGACAATCTGAAGGCACTCGATCCTGCCTGCGGTTCAGGCGCCTTCCCCATGGGCCTGTTGCAGAAGCTGATCCATGTCCTGCACCGGCTGGACCCGGATAATGAGCGATGGCGTGCGCAGAACCGCAGGCCTCTGGAAGTGCGGCTGGTAGCGGCAAGAGAGACGCCAGACCCTTCGCGGCGGAACATCGAGATTGAGGAAGCCGAAGCCGCGCTGGCCAAGCTTGACCGTGATTTCTCAGATGCCAACAAGCCGGATTATGCGCGCAAGCTCTACCTCATCGACAAGTGCCTTTTTGGGGTGGATATCCAGCCCATCGCGGTGCAGATCGCCAAGCTGCGCTTTTTCATTTCCTTGGTGGTCAGCCAGAAGATTGACCGCAACGAGGACAACGCCAACATCACGGCGCTGCCAAACCTTGAGACGAAGCTCGTCGCCGCCAACAGCCTGATCCCGATCGAGCGCAAGACACAGGGTGACTTGTTCCGCAACACCAAAATAGCTGAGAAGGAGGCGGAGCTCCGCGACATGAATGCGCGCTATTTCTCAGCCCGTACCATGAAGACCAAACGTGCGCGCCGCGAGGATATCGCCAAGCTGCGCGATGAACTGGCCGAGTTGCTGAAGTCTGATCGCGGCGTGCCAGAGACGGACGCCGAGCTGATGGCGGCCTGGGACCCGTTTGATCAGAACGCCGCCGCGCCCTTCTTCGATCCTGAATGGATGTTCGGCCTGTCCTCGCGGTTTGATCTTGTCATCGGCAACCCGCCTTACGTCCGGCAGGAGAAGATCAACACTTCCGAATACCCGGACTTCAAAAAGACGCTCGAAAAGCACTATGGCGGCAAGGACAGACAAGGGAACCCGCTCGGCGCTTATGCCGGCACGGCGGACCTGTTCGTCTATTTTATCCAGCGCGGCATCGAGCTGCTGAACCCCGGCGGGGCCTTTGCCTACATCACCTCGAACAAATGGTATCGCGCCAAATACGGCCAGAACCTGCGTGGCTGGCTGAACCGTCATACGGAGCTGCGCCGCATCGTCGATTTTGGCGATGCCGAGGTGTTCGACGCCATCGCCTATCCGACAATTCTGATCGCCGCGCGGCGCGATGCGCCGGTGCAGCAGCCGGATGCAAAGGACAGCCTGCGCGTGATGAATTGGCCGCAGGACCTTACCCGGGAGGATATCCCCGGTTTTCCGAAGCTGGTGGACGAGATCGGCTTCGACATGCCGCAGAAGGCACTGGCCGTGGATGGCTGGCAATTGGAGCCGCAGGCCAGGCGAGGGCTGCTTGAGCGCATCCGTGCGGCGGGCATGCCGCTCGGCCAATATGTCGAAGGGCGCTTCTATTACGGCATCAAGACCGGCTTCAACGATGCATTCGTCATTGACGGATCGACCAAGGACCGGCTGATCGCCGAACATGCGAGCTCCGCCGAGATCATCAAGCCCTTCCTACGCGGCCGCGACATCAAGCGCTGGCGTGTGGAGCCGCAGGACTTGTGGTTGATCCGCATCGAGTCATCCGAGAACGTCACACATCCGTGGAGCGGCTTGCCGCATGATGAAGCCGAGGCCGTCTTTGCCAAAGCGCTGCCTGCCATTCATCGGTTCATGAGCGCGTATCGCAAGGAACTCATCAAACGATACGATCAAGGCAAGTACTTCTGGGAGCTGCGATCTTGTGCTTATTGGCAGCAGTTCGAGCAGCCGAAAATTGTTTTTCCGGATATTGCACTATCGCCACAGTTTGCATTTACGCTTCAGCCGTTCTTCATCGCGAATACTGGTTACATTGTTCCAGAAGTCGATGTTAGCGATCTTGCCATTCTGAACAGCGCGGTTATCGATTTCTTTTATCGGCAGATCAGTCCGCAGATTCAGAATGGCTACTACCGATTTATTGCTCAATACGTTTCGCAGATTCCCATGCCACGCCCACGCGGCGTGACAAAGGAACTCTTGCGTTCGATGGCTGCGGCACTCAGTGCTGGTTCCAGCAACAACCGCCTCGAACAACTCCTCAACGGCTTCGTCTATGAACTCTTCTTCAAGGATGATCTCCACGCCCGCGGCCTGACGCTGTTCGATGAAGCCGAAAAGGCGGGCCTTGGCAAACTCGCCCACCTTGAAGGCGCGGCGCTGATGAAGGCAGCGGAAAGCTTTGCCGCCACCCACCTCTTGCCCGGCGCGCGCCTGCGCACCATGCTCTCCGACCTCGCTACCCTTGACGTCGTCCGCATCATCGAGGGCCGGGAATGAGCGGGGCGATGGCCCAGCAAGACCTGTTTCCCCTTGAAGAGGATCGGGATCGCGCGCTCATCGAACAACTCATCGCTGCGACGCGACTTTATGAAACCAGCGAGTCCGTCAAAGAACTCCTGGAATTCACCGTCCGCCTCCGCCGGTTCGCGCCGTTCAATGCCTTGCTTCTGCATATCCAGAAACCGGGTCTGACCTTTGCCGCATCGGCGCGGGAATGGTTCGAACGGTTTGGCCGCGTTCCGAGGAAGGGCACTCGTCCGCTGCTGATCCTCCGCACCATGGGGCCGGTGGATTTCGTCTTCGACATTCTCGATACCGAGGGCCGCGACCTGCCCGAAAGCGCCTTCTCATTTCCGACTTTGGGTTCGCTCACGGAACATCGCTTCAACGGCATCATCGATCAAGTCGCCCGTCTGGGGCTTGAGATCGTTCAACTGGATGCGGGGGATTCCAGTGCCGGGTGGATCAGGCTTGCAAAGAAATCGGCTGACCCGAAGCGCAAGCATCACTACCAACTGGCATTCAACCGCAACCATCCCGCGCCAACCCGTCTGGTCACGGTCGCCCACGAACTGGCGCATCTTTTTTTGGGGCATTTAGGCGAGGATCGCGGCTTCAAAATCCGTGACCAGAGCCACAGGACAATCGGAGAGCGGGAAGTCGAGGCCGAAATGGCGGCCTACCTCGTAGCTAAGCGGAATGGCCTCAGTCCTCGTAGCGAGAGCTACCTTGCCAACTATCAGGGCGCTATTCCGGGCATCGACCTCTATGCCGTCATGCGCGTTGCAAACACCATTGAGACCGCAATGGGATTGGCGTGGCATCAGCTGAGACGCGCAGCGCCATGACCGAGAACGCGCCGCCACCTGCCGCGCCAGCCGCCGCGCCGGTGCCTGTGGCTCCCGCCGTCACCCCGCCGCGCATCAAGTCCTTCACCCTCTGCGACTTCCGCGCCTTCGCCGGCCCGGAGCCTGTGACCTTCAACCTCGACGGCAAGAACCTGCTGATCTATGGCGAAAACGGCGCGGGAAAGTCATCGGTGTTCCATGCTCTGGATGAGTTTTTCTCGGCTGCGCAGCCCGATGCCCAGGCGCACAAGAAGCGCCTTGCTGATTCTGAGAACATCTTTCCGAAACCCGGCAAGGGTAAGGTCTCGATTGAGGTGACATTCGAGGGCGATGCCGCTCCCGTGCGCTGGGACGACAAGGGCCACCCCGCCGACACCAAAGGCTATCCGGCGCTGCCAGCAGACGCCCGCGTTGTGAACGGCGCCTATCGCAAAGCGGCCCTCGACTATCGCGCCTTGCTCGATACGAACTACCGGCACGGCAACGGCGCGGTGAACCTGTTCGATGTCTGCGTGAACGTCCTGCTGCGCGACTATCGACTGACGACCAATGAGCGCCTGTTCGATCTCTGGCGACGCATGCAGCGGCTGCCGCAGATGACTCGGATGACCGACGCGGACAAGGCGAATATTCAAGTCCTCGTGAGGAGCTTCAACGATGGAATGGCCGAGGCCATCGAGGCTCTGTGGCCAAAGGCGAATGTCATCCTGAAAGACCTGAAGTGGGAGGATGTCGAACTTAAGGCGCTTGAGTTTGCAAGTGTTCGTTTCAACTGGGATCGTTCGGCAAGAACCGGCGCTATCTTGGCTGCGAGATCACGCCGAAGCTGGCGTTTCGAGACAAGGAACTGCCAACGCCACAAACTTTTCTCAACGAGGCGCGGCTTTCGGCCTTGGCGCTCGCCATCTATTTCGCCGGCCGGCAAGTCTGCGCAGCGACACTTCAAGCCGACACGCCGCACCTTATCGTGCTCGATGACGTGCTGATCGGCCTCGACCAATCCAACCGCATGCCTGTGTTGCGGATGCTCGACCAGCATTTCGACGGCTGGCAGATCGTGCTGCTGACCCATGATCGCGTCTGGTATGAAATGGCGCGCTTTCATCTCGCCGACCGGGACGACTGGGTGGCGGTCGAGATGTTCGAGGAAAAGCAACCTGACGGCACGCCCATGCCGATCGCCGAGGTTGTCAGGCCATTCGTGAGACCTGCTTCGATTGACGCCATTGCCGCCAACATCGCCACCGCCCGAAAGTTCCACGGCATGAACGAATACGCGGCGGCGGCTGTCCATGCGCGGGTCGCGTTCGAGCTTTCGCTCAAGAAGCTCTGCGAGCGCAAGTCTATCCCTGTGCGATTCAAGGCCGATCCGAGGGAGCTCAAGACCGAGGACTTGCTGTCAGCAATCGAGAAGTGGCTCGGGGACCCGAAGCAAGCGCAGATCAAGCCGAATGTTGAACCGGCCATCAAGAACGTGAGGCTGGCCCGAAAAGTCGTGCTTAACCAGTTCTCGCACTCCACGCCGGTTAATCTGGCCGACGCCGAGGTCAAGAATGCGATTGATGCCGTGGAAGTGCTGCAGAAGGCATTCAAGGATCACGTTCCAACTAACGAAGCAGCGGTGCCGTGATGTCTGACATCAAACTCTTTCGCATCGGCCAGGGCGGCGTTTACGAGCTTTCCGGCACGACCGACACGATTGAGAAATCAGTCCAGACCCTGTTCGAGACAAATCTGGAGCCGCTGCTTGGCGTGCGCTTTCTGGCCAGCGAATTCACCACCAGCAATGGAGCGCGGATCGACACGCTGGGGCTCGACGAGAACGGCTGCCCGGTGATCCTCGAATACAAGCGCTCGGTGAACGAGAACGTCATCAACCAGGGCCTGTTCTATCTCGACTGGCTGATGGACCATCGCAAGGACTTCCAGTGGCTGGTGCTGGAAAAGCTCGGCAAGAAGGAGGCCGAGGCGGTCGATTGGTCGGCGCCGCGCCTGATCTGCATCGCTGGCGACTTCAACCGCTATGACGACCATGCGGTGAAGCAGATCCAGCGCAATATCGAGCTAATCCGCTATCGCCGCTTCGGTGACGAACTCCTCATGCTCGATCTTGTCGCGGTGACCGCAGTTAAGGCTGCGCCCGTCGACGCCAAGCCCTCCGGCACGGCCGAGCCAGGCGGCGCCTCGGGCCGCTACAAGACCATCGGCACGGTGATCGAGGAACTCGACCCCGGCATGCGCGACCGCTACGAGGCGCTGCGCGCCTATCTCCTGGCGCTGGGCGACGACGTGCAGGAAACCACGCTGCGCTTCTATGTCGCCTTCAAGCGCATCAAGAATTTCGCCTGTGTGGAGTTCCGGCCGACGACTGGGCGGATCAACGTCTTCGTCAAGGTCGATCCTGCCTCGATCACGCTGGAACCCGGCTTCACGCGCGATGTCTCGAACGTCGGCCACTTTGGCACCGGCGATCTCGAAATCACGCTCTCAAGGCCTGAGGACCTCGACAGGGCGCTGCCGCTGATAAAGCGCAGCTACGAGGATTCATGATAGGGACTGCGGGGGGATGACGATCCGGCTTTCCGACATCTGGCCGATTGCCGCGCCCGAAGGCTACAAGCTGCACTTCGCACGCTGGAACGGCGAGAACCAGCCGCTGGAAGTCTGGGCGCGGGACAAACGCGAATGGCAGGGCTGGCAGGAATACCGGCCGGCGCGAGACGACTTCAACCGGCCGCTGATTTTCTCGTTGATCCAGTTCTATCACGAGCCCGACACGTGGCTGTTTGGTGGCGTTTTCCGCGTATTGCAACGCCATCGGGACCGCTACGAAGTCGAGCGTGCGGAGGAAGGCGAGAACTTTCTTGGACGACTGAAGTTGCGCTCGTCTTATCGCGAGCGGGCCACGCGGGTGAAGTTCGAGAACCACTATTCCAGCCTCGAAGTGCAGGAGCTCCTCCGCGAGCCCTATTCTGGACGAGCCTTTCCCGGGTTTGAGGACATCGACCTTTCATTCGAGGAGTTGGAAACGCTTGTGCGTAACAGCCGCCCGGATTGGAAGTCAGCGCTTTCGAGCATCAAGGGTGTCTATCTGATCTCGGATGTCTCAACCGGGAAGCGCTACATCGGATCGGCCTATGGCGATCAGGGCATTTGGCCGCGCTGGTGTGCCTATGTCGCCAGCGGCCATGGCGGCAATGTAGAACTGCGGGCGCTGGTGAGCGATCCAACGCTGGAATACTGCCGCAAGGCTTTTCGTTTTGCACTGCTGGAATCGCGCCCGGCGCCGACGCCGGATGAAGTGATCCTGGCGCGTGAGGCGTTCTGGAAGCGGATACTTTTGACCCGCAGCATTGATGGATTGAACAGGAACTGAGGATTGCCGATGCTGACCACTCGCTATGACGACGCACTTCACTACGCGCATGACCTGCACCGTGCGCAGACCCGAAAGGGAACGGCGATCCCCTATATCTCGCACCTGATGACCGTTTCAGCGCTGGTGATCGAGCATGGCGGGACCGAGGATCAGGCCATTGGCGCGCTCCTCCACGACGCCGCGGAAGATCAGGGCGGGGAACAAACGCTGGCTGACATTCGCATGCGCTTTGGCGATGCGGTTGCCCGGATCGTTCATGACTGCACCGACGCCTGGGAGGAGCCGAAACCCGCATGGCGTCCGCGCAAGGAAGCCTATCTGGCTCTTCTCCCGAAAAAGCCGCCGCAATCCCTGCTCGTGTCGCTGGCCGACAAGACCCATAACGCCGAAGCCATTCTGTTCGATTATCGCGCGCTCGGCGATGCGCTTTGGCCGCGCTTCAACGGCGGTGCGGACGGAACACGCTGGTACTATAGCGCGCTGGCGGAGGTGTTCGCGCGCACCATGCCGGGCCGCCTGAGCGACCGCCTGACGCGGGCGGTAAAGGGCTTTTCGGATTGACGACATGCCCGCCTTCGCCCGCACCATCGGCATCGACTATTCGGGCGCCCAGACACCCACCGCCAGCCTGAAGGGCTTGCGCGTCTTTCTGGCCGAGGGCGATGCGCCGCCGGCAGGGGTGCCGCCACCTCCATCAGCCAAGAAGTATTGGACCCGGCGCGGGATCGCTGAATGGCTGGTGGAACGGCTCTCTGAGGATGTGCCGACGCTGGTGGGCATCGACCACGGCTTCTCATTCCCCCTGCGCTACTTCGAGGTTCATGGGCTGTTGCCGGATTGGCCGCGCTTCCTTGACGACTTCCAGCGGCACTGGCCGACGGACGAGGATCACGTCTATGTCGACTTTGTCCGGGACGGCATTGCCGGCAACGGCGCGAAGCGCACAGGCCATGCGCGCTGGCGGCGCCTGACGGAAGAATACGCCGGATCGGCGAAGTCGGTCTTTCACTTCGATGTTCGAGGGCAGGTCGCGAAATCCACTCATGCCGGCATTCCGTGGCTGCGCTTCATCCGGCAGCGCCTCGGCGAGCGCGTGCATTTCTGGCCGTTCGACGGATGGGCCATTCCGGCCGGGCGGTCAGCCATTGCGGAGGTTTATCCGGCTCTGTGGTCGCGCAGCTTCGCCAATGAGGGACGCACCGGCGATCAGCACGACGCTTTCAGGATCGTCGCCTGCCTTTCCCGTGCCGACCGTGACGGTAGCCTTTCCGCGTTCCTGAACCCCGAATTGAACCCTGCGGAGCGCGTCGTGGCGCGGGTGGAGGGATGGATTCTCGGCGTGCCAGGCCGCTCCCGGATCGGTGGAAAATCGGGCAAGACGAGCGACGAGACTGGTTGCGATCCGAGTGTGTTTAGGTTGCAGTAAGCGATATGAAGAAGTCATCGAAATCCTCACCTTCCGCCAACCCTTTGACATGCTTGCAGAAACGATTGTCGAGACCCGAAACGAAAAAGCGCCCGGCAGCGTTTCCGGGCGTGTTTTTGAAAAATGGCTCCCCGACCTGGACTCGAACCAGGGACCATTCGATTAACAGTCGAATGCTCTACCAACTGAGCTATCGGGGAATTTCCGACCGGGCTATAGCAGAGGGCCTGGGCCGGGAAAAGCGTTTTCTGGCCCCCTGGCGGGACCTGATCCTCGCCATGCGGAAACCGGAATTGCTCCCTATATAGGTAAGCCTTTGCCATCAGGAGAACCGCGGACGTGAGCAGGATCAACATCATGGGACGCCGGATCAGCCTGCCGCGCCACCCGGTGCTGCGCATGGCGCTGGGCGGAGCGCTGATCTTTGGAGGCCTTCTCGGCTTCCTGCCGGTTCTTGGCTTCTGGATGGTGCCGCTCGGTGTTGCCGTGCTGGCGGTGGATTTCCCGCCGGCGCGGCGCCTGCACCGCCGCGCCTCGGTGGGGCTGGGCGCCTGGCTGCACCGGCGCCTGCCGGGGCTCGCCACCCGTCTCGGTTATGGCAAGCCCCGGCCCGCACGGCGGAACGGGACTTGAGGGGCGGCCGGCCCGGTCAAGCCGGGCGATGATGAGCGCTCTTGTCAGGAACCCCTGCGTTCAATTGAGCGCCCGTTGCCCTAAAGCGCCGCGCAGGCCTTGCGCAGCCAGTCGAGTTCGTTGCCGTTTAGGAAGCCCCCGATCTCCTTCAGCACGCGGGCGTGGTAGTCATTGAGCCAGCCGCGTTCCTCGGGCGAGAGCAACGGCGCCTCGATCAGCCGCCGGTCGATGGGGGCGAGCGTCAGCGTCTCGAAGCCCAGCATCGGGCGCTCGCCGCCCGTGATGTCCCTGGCGTCATGCACCATGACCAGGTTTTCGATCCTGATGCCGTAGTGGCCGGGCTTGTAATAGCCGGGTTCATTCGACAGGATCATGCCCGGCTCCAGCGCCGTGCGGTCGGACTTGTTGATCCGCGCCGGGCCTTCATGCACCGAGAGATAGGAGCCTACCCCATGGCCGGTGCCATGGTCGAAATCGAGCCCCGCCATCCACAGCGCGCGGCGCGCCAGCACGTCAAGCTGTGAACCGGTCGTGCCCTTGGGAAAGCGGATGACGGAGAGGCCGATCATGCCCTTCAGCACGCGGGTGAAGCGGTCTTTCATTTCCGCCGTGGGCTCGCCGACGATCAGCGTGCGGGTGATGTCGGTGGTGCCGTCCGGATATTGCCCGCCGGAATCGATGAGAAAGATCTCATTGCGGCCAAGCTTGCGGCTGGACTCGGGCGTTGCGTGATAATGCGGGATCGCCGCATGCGGTCCTGAAGCCGGGATGGTTTCGAAGGACAGATCCCTGAATTCGCCGCTTGCGGCGCGGAAGTCCTTCAGCTTCCCGGCCACGTCAAGCTCGGTCAGCCGGCCTTTGGGCGCTTCCGCCTCGAACCAGCAGAGGAACCGGCTCATCGCCACGCCGTCGCGCCGTTGGGCGTTGCGCGCGCCCTCGCGCTCCACCGGGTTCTTGCGCGCCTTGGGCAGGGAAACCGGGTCGGCCGCGGTGACGATCCGGGCGCCGGCGCGGGCCAGCACGGCGCGGATGCGTTCCGGCGTCCAGCTCCCGTCGATCAGCACCTTGCATTTCTTGCGGCCCAGCGCCTTCAGCGCCGCCGCGATCTCGCCCGGCGGGCGCACGGCGGCGATCTTCTTCAGATGCGCGGCGACGTCCTCGGGAAGCCGCGCCCGGTCGGCGAACAGCATGAGCTTGCCTTTCGCCGGCAGGATCGCATAGGCCGCCGCCACCGGCGTGTGCGGCACGTCGAAGCCGCGCAGGTTGAGAAGCCAGGAAACTGAATCCGGCTGGGTCAGCACCACGGCATCGGCGCCGCCCAGCGACTTGCGGATGTCCTTGATCTTGTCGGCGGCGCTGCGGCCCGCGAGTTGGGTCGGCTGGGTGGCGAAGGCCGCCATCGGCCGCGCCGGCTGGTCATGCCAGATGGCGTCGATCGGGTTGGAGGCCACTGGCACGAAGGTGGCGCCCACCGCCGCGCAGGCCTCGCTGAAGCGGGCGGCCTGGTCGGCGGTTACCAGCCAGGGGTCGAAGCCCAGCCGGTCTCCTTGCTTGAGGTTCATGGCGATCCAGGTGGCGGGCGGGTTCTCCACGATGTGCAAAGGCCGGAAGAGCTTTTCATCCACCTGCTGGCGCACCTGCACCACATAGCGGCCGTCGACGAAGATCGCCGCCTTGGTGAGTGTGAGGATGGCGAGACCGGCGCTGCCCCGGAAATTGGTGAGCCAGTTCAGCCGTTCGGCACAGGCGGCGACGTATTCGCCCTGGAATTCGTCGGCGCGCGGCACGAAGAAACCGGTGAGCCGGCGGCGCTTCAATTCGGCCCGGAGCAGGGCCACGCGGTTGCGGTGGGCAAGGGGCGCGGTCATCTGTGAAAACTTAGCGTCCGCCGCCCGGCCGAGCAACCGGGCTCTGCGCCGCAACCCCTCTGGACAGCCCGCGGCGTCTCAGAGATACTCCATTAAGTTGCTTCCAATAATGTGACGGCATGCCGGACAACGCCACCCCCCTGCCTTTCGAGATCATCGCCCCGGCGGAGTGGCCGGCTCCGGCGGTATTCAATTCTCCTCACAGCGGCTGTGATTTTCCAGCGGAGTTTCTGCGCCAGTCCCGGCTGCCGCTGGCCAGGCTGCGGAAGTCCGAGGATTGTTTCGTCGACGAGCTGTTCCTCTCTTGCACGGCATTCGGCGCGCCGATGCTCAGGGCCAGGGCGCCGCGCAGTTATATCGATCTCAACCGCGAGCCTTATGAACTGGACCCGCGCATGTTCTCGGGTGAGCTTCCCGGCTATGCCAATACCGGTTCGCCGCGGGTGGCGGGCGGGCTCGGCACCATTCCCCGTATCGTGTCCGAGGGTGAGGATATCTACCGCGGCCGCATTGATTTCGCGGAGGCCCGCAAGCGAATCGACAGGGTTTACATCCCCTATCACCGCACGCTCACGGCGCTCTCCGAGGCGGTGCTGGCCAAGGCGGGCGAGGTGCTGCTCATCGATTGCCATTCGATGCCCGCGAGCGCCACAAGCCATCTGACGCCGCCCGGCATGGGACGGGTCGACGCCGTGCTGGGTGACCGGTTCGGCCATTCATGCGCGCCGGAGATTTCGCAACTGGTGGAAGACCGGCTGCGGCGGCATGGTCTCAGGGTGGTGCGCAACAAGCCCTATGCCGGCGGCTTCATCACCCAGAACCATGGGGCCCCCCACCGGGGCCGGCACGCGCTGCAGATCGAAATCAACCGCAGCCTCTATATGGATGAGACGAGCCTCGAAAAGACCCCGGCTTTTCAGGAGATCTGCGACATCCTCGCGGATCTGAACAAGACCCTTCTCGGGTTTCTCGAAGAGCGCATGTTGCCCCGCCAGCTGGCCGCCGAATGATTCGCTCCGCGGCAATCCGGGCCGCTCGCCCGCGGTGACTGGCGCGGGTCAGCGGCGGCGCCCCCGGGGCGGAAGGCCGTAGCCCGTTCAAGGTATCCGGCATGGCCGCCGCCAGGTTTGACATCGGCCAACCCCGGGCATAGCCTTCAATTCATGGATCATTCCGCCATTTCGCGGGCCACGCGGTCTTACCCGCAGCCGGGCGCTGTTTTGCAGCTTTTGAAGCCGGTGACCTGGTTTCCGCCGATGTGGGCCTTCGCCTGCGGGGCGGTGTCGTCGGGCCAGCCGCTGTCCGCCAGCTGGGCGCTGATGGCGGCAGGCCTGCTGCGCTCAGGTCCGCTGGTGTGCGGGGCGAGCCAGGCGGTGAACGACTGGTATGACCGCCATGTCGACGCCATCAATGAGCCGGGACGGCCGATTCCCTCCGGCCGGGTGCCGGGAAACTGGGGTTTCCGGATCGCGGTGGTCTGGACGCTGCTGTCGCTTGGCCTTGCGGCAGCGCTCGGGGCTGCGGTGTTCTGGGCTGCGGTGTTCGGTCTCATCATGGCCTGGGCCTACAGCGCGCCGCCCGCCCGGCTTAAGCTCAACGGCTGGTGGGGCAATGCGGCGGTGGCGCTGTGCTATGAGGGCCTGCCGTGGTTTACGGGGGCGGCAGCGCTGCTCGGCGGAGTTCCGCCTTGGCCGGTGATCATTCTGGCGCTGCTCTATTCGCTGGGCGCCCACGGCATCATGACGCTCAATGATTTCAAGGCCATCGACGGCGACCGGCAGATGGGCGTGCGGTCGCTGCCGGTGCAACTCGGTGTCGCTGGCGCCGCACGTGTGGCCTGCGCGGTGATGGCGCTGCCGCAGGCCGCCGTGGCGGCGTTGCTGTTCACCTGGGACCGGCCCTACCATGCCGCGGCGGTTCTGGGTCTGCTTCTCGTCCAGCTTCTCATGATGGCACGTTTTCTCGGCGACCCGAAAGCCCGGGCGCTGTGGTACAGCGGCCTCGGCGTCACGCTCTATGTGAGCGGTATGATGATCAGCGCCGTCGCGGCGCGGGGCGTGGTCTGGTAAGGCCAGACGATCAAGCGCGCACTGGCCGCGACAACCTCATGTTCATTGAGCCGGTTGTTATGGATTGCCCGGGCGGGCATGCGATGGCCGTTCGCTTCCGCCGGCCCGCCGCAGCCTCGGTTTTTCTTGCCGCTAACGATTTCGCTTGCCGGCCGGGCGCAACCGAGTCACTCTCTTACATGTGGAACCGCCCCGGCGTGGTGACACGGATATGCAGAAGGGCGGTCCTTCAGTGCTGCAACACCAACGCAGTCAAAGGAGCTTTGTCCCATGGAAAACCTTACAGGCAGAAGGCCTCAGGGCTCGCGGTGCGTCGCGCTCGTGGGCCCTTATCTAAGCGGCAAGACCACGCTTCTCGAAGCTATCCTGTTCCGCACCGGCGCCATTCCCCGCCAGGGCCGGGTGGCTGACAAGTCAACCATCGGCGATGCGGCGCCGGAAGCCCGCGCCCCTGGCATGAGCATCGAGATCAATGCCGCCACCGCGCAATATCTGGGCGACAGCTACACCTTCCTCGATTGCCCTGGCTCGATCGAATTCGCGCAGGACCAGCGCGCCGCCCTGGCCGGCGCCGATGTCGCGGTGGTGGTCTGCGAGGCCGATGACAAGAAGGCGCCGGCCCTGCAACTGATCCTGAAGCAGCTCGACGAGATCGGGCTGCCGCGCATCCTGTTCATCAACAAGGTCGACAAGACTGATTCCGCGCCGCGCGACGTGCTTGCGTGGCTGCAGCCGGCGTCCTCGAAGCCTCTGATCCTGCGCCAGCTGCCGATCATGAAAGGGTCGATCGTCACCGGCTTCGTCGATCTCGCGCTGGAGCGCGCCTATGTTTACCAGGAGCATCTGGAGAGCAAGCTCATCGACATGCCGGACGACATGGCGGGGCTGGAAAAATCGCAGCGTTTCGCCATGCTGGAAAAGCTCGCGGATCACGATGACGAACTGATGGAACAGCTGTTGTCCGACATGGAGCCGCCGCGCGACCGGGTTTTCGCGGATCTGGCGCGCGATCTGGCGGAAGGCCACATCACGCCCGTGCTGTTCGGCTCCGCGGAACATGGCACCGGCATCGAGCGCCTGCTGAAGGCGCTGCGCCACGAGGCGCCCGGCATCGCCGACACGGCAAAGCGGCTCGGCCTCACGGCCAGTGGCGCCACCGTGCAGGTGCTGACGACCTTCCACAC